>JASEGX010000150.1 GCA_030017815.1 Thermodesulfobacteriota bacterium
CCTCTGAGACGGATTCCGTGGCCATAACCGGGTTGGATTGTGTGGTCAAACCGGGGTATATCGTCTCACTACACTGATTGTCTGAGCTCTTCTTCCCGCATCACTCTTTTAGCGTAAGCCTCCTCGATCCTGGCCATAAGCTCTTCGATCTCGCAGGGCTTCATTAAATATTCGAAGGCCCCCAGACGCATGCCTTCGATAGCCGAATCGACTGAGGCGTGTCCGGTCAGCAGTATTACTTCGGTCAGAGGCTGAACCTTCTTTGCCTCCCGCAATGTCTCTATTCCGTCCATGCCGGGCATCTTGACGTCCAGAACCACTACATCAAACACATTATCTTCCATGTGCTTCAGGGCCTTCATACCGCTCGATGCGGTATGCACTCTCAGTCCTCTTTCCGCCAGCCTTTTGGAAAGTGTCCGGGTAAAACGCTCTTCATCATCCACCAGCAATACTCTGATAGCCCTCTCCATCTTTTCTGTTCTCCTTGTTTTATCCTTTTCTCCCCAGGGGCAGGCATACGGAAAAAGTAGTCCCTTTGCCCTCCGCACTATTTACCGTTATTCTTCCCCCCAGTTTTTCAATAACACTGTAGGAGATGGCCAGACCCAGGCCGGTGCCCTTGCCCGGCGCTTTGGTGGTAAAGAAGGGAAGAAATATCTTGTCTAAGTCTTCTTCGGCAATGCCGTGGCCGGTGTCGGCTACCTCAGCACAGACAGAGTCCAATCCCAGTCGGGTGGTGATGGTAATCTCACCCTTTCGCCCGATGGCATCCATGGCATTGTTGACGAGATTTAAGAAGACCTGCCTCAGTTGAGATGCATCCGTCCATACGGGGGGTAACTCATGGTAAAAATTACGCGTTATTATTATATCGTTTACTCTGGCCTCCCGTTCTACCAGCTTGATCACGTCTTCGATCAGATTATTTAGACCGAAACTTTCCATTTTAGGTTCCAGCTTGCGGGCAAAGGCCAGGAGGTTATGCGTTATCTGGCGGCACCGCCTGGCCTGAAGCCCGATCTGGCTTATGCTATCTTCGAACTCCGTTACCTTGGGAGAGCCCTTGAGCACCTCTTTTTTGAGCAGATCTTTCATCCATCCGGCCTCTTCTCCTATTATGGCCAGGGGGTTGTTGATCTCATGGGCTATACCGGCGGCCAGCTCTCCAATCGCAGCCAGCTTACCGGATTGAAGGAGCTGTTCATTTAACATGTCTTTCTCGCGGGCTGTCTTCTCGATCCGACTGGCCAGTTGTCTGGTCGTAAAAATGGCGGCAAAAACAATAAAAAAACTACCCCCGATAAAAATAGGTATGATAACGTAGTTAATATGGCGGAGGGCGGCATAAACTTCGCGTAGATCCTGTTTAACCACCAGGCACCAGTTTCTATTTTGCAGCCAGGTGTAGGCATAAATAAATCTGGTTCCCAGTTCGTCTTTTTTTTCTTTCAGTCTTATTCCCTGGGTATACTTACCAGGCAAAAAATCAGACTTTTCCAGAAGATTGCCCCCGCTGCGTGGGCGGGTTTGAAGGATACCCTCCGTATTGACGATAAAGGCGTCTACGGTTTTGCCGATCCGGATACTTTCCACCAAGTCACTAAACTTCGCTGTATCCAGCGTCGTCCGAAGAATCCAGGTACGGCTGTTTTCCACTCTTTTTACGGCCATAATAATGTGCGGCACCCTTCTCATTCCTAAAAAAACATCGCTGACATACTCTCCCCGATCCATCACCTCTTTGAACCAGGGAGCATCCTTATAATTCTTGCCGAGGAGCTTATACGGACCCACATAAGCCACATGGTTGCCCGCGGCATCGATCACCCCTAGTTCCGTGAAAGTTCCATATTCTCCCTGGAGGATGTTGAATACCTCTGACAGGTGATTCCCCTGCACTAAATAATCCATGGTATGGCTTTTGGACAGGGCTTTCAAATTGGAGATTCTTTCGCTAAGAAAACCGTCGATCTCATCTTGATGATCCCTGACCAGATTCTCCACATAGCGCAGGGAATTTTCCTTCAAGGTTGCACTAAAATGATAGTATAATATGCCGCCGATCAGGATAAGGGGTATGAAGGCAGCCGAGAGGAGGATCTTTACAAAGTGTTGTTTAAGCTGCGCGTAATATTCCGGGGAGCTTCTCTTGACCTGAGGCATAAGCGGCTCACCTCTCTTCCGGGGCCTGGCCCGTTTTGCCGCCCTTTTGTTTTAATTCTGCCTGGTGAATACGCTCTTCCTGGACCAGTTTACGGTGGTAGGCATCTCCGACCTTGAGCAGAAGTTCATCGAAATCGCAGGGCTTCATCAGGTAATCGTAGGCCCCCAGTTTCATCCCCTCTATTCCCGACTCGACCGAGGCATGTCCGGTAAGCATAATAACCTCCAGGAGAGGGCTGATCTGTTTGATCTGCCCCAATGTCTCAATACCATCTATCCCGGGCATCTTGACATCAACTATAGCCACGTCAAAAGGCCTTTGCCTGACCAGTTCTATGGCCTCACTGCCGCTGCCAGCGCCCGTAACATCCATCTTTCTCTTCTTTAACCTGTTGGCCAGAGTGGTTCTAAAATCCTCCTCGTCATCTACCAGCAACAACCGGATTCCTTCCATTTTTTTCTCCCTTACCTTCTTTGCCAATAGTAGTTCACCGCAAAGGCGCAGAGGCCGCAAAGTCTAATGTTTAATCCTTTGCGCTCGTTGCGTCTTAGCTCCTCTCTCCGGGCTGGGAAAGAGGCAAAATAATATGAAAAGTGGTCCCCTTACCGACCTCGCTCTCGACCTTGATCTGGCCACCTAATTTTTTTATTATACCATAACTGATGGAAAGTCCCAGGCCAGTGCCTTTATTGACCGGCTTGGTGGTATAAAACGGGTCGAATATCCTTTCCAGATTCTCTCCAGGGATACCCGCCCCCGTATCAGCGATGGAAACCAGGATACTCCCATTCACGCTTTTCGTCGAGATCAATATCTTGCCATTTTTTTCAATAGCGTCTATGGCATTGTTAAACATATTGAGAAAAACCTGTTGTAATTGTGCGCCATCACTGAATACCCTGGGCAGGGAATCCTGGTATTCTTTGATTATATCGATATTGCGAAACCTGGCCTCTCTTTCCAGAAAATAAACCGTTTCATCCAGGGTGGAGTTTAAATCTATCTCTTCATACACCATCTCCATCCTTCGGGCAAACCCCAGGAGGCGATGTGTAACCTTCTTGCCACGATTAACGTGTTTCTTGATGTCCTGGGTAGCCTTGAGTAACTCACTATAATTGGGATCGTTCTTGATATCACCTTCGCCCAGCAGGTCTTCCATCCATCCGGCCTTTTCAGCAATAACCGCCAGCGGGTTATTGATCTCATGGGCAATACCGGTCGCCAATCTACCGATAGAGGCCAGTTTATCGGCGTGGACAAGCTGGTTGGTAAGGTTAGATCGTTCCCTGCCGATTTCTTCCAGGCGGCCGATTACCCGCCTGGCAATAAGAACCGTACTAAAAATAATAATCAGAGAACTGACTGCAAATATGGCCAGAACGATGTTCTTAACATGGATCATGGGGCCCAACTCATCTTTTAGGTTCTGTTCAATTACCATCAGCCAGTCGCTGTTCTTTAGCCAGGCCATGGCATAGAGGACCGGCTCGCCCCGCGGACCATATTTTTCCTCTTCATTTATACCGGAAAAGAAGGGGGGTATTTTGAAATCTGATTTATTCAGGACCCGGCCAGGGTCACGGCCGCATATCTGATAGACACCTTTCCGATTTAGGATATAAGCATTACCTCTTTTACCCAGAAGCGCCGTACTCATAAAATGATTTATAGTTTCTGTATCTATTGTGGCCCGCAGTATCCACGGCCTCCCCGCCTCTACTCTCTTGATGGCAATAACGAAATGGGGGACTTTTCTAAAACCAGGAAAGACGTCGCTGATATAAACCTCTTTATTACGCATAACCGATTGAAACCACCCGGCCGAACTATAATCTTTGCCCTCTAAGGCATACGCCCCTATATAAGCGATCTGAAGACCATTACCATCGATTACACCCAGATCCACAAAGGCACTATCAACCCTTTTTAATAATTGAAATACAACGTCCAGGTTTTTTCTGTCTCTCAGGTAATCAAAGCTGTGTGTATGGGCCAGGACACCCAAGTTGATGGCCCGATCTTTCAGGAAGAGATCAATGGTACTTTTTCTGTTTTCCGCCACATTTTTTAATGCGTTTCTGATCTTTTCCTTAACTGTACGGCTATAATGATAATAAATAGTACCGCTCAACAGCACCAGGGGGACGAAGGCGATAAACAAAATAATGGCCATGAACTGGCGGCGCAAGGTCCTATAATAGCTGGATCTATTTTCTTCTCTATCCATATCCAATCTTGTAATTCACCGCAGAGAAAGCTCCCTCAATCTGCCCTTTGCGGTGAGGAATTATTGCGGGATGGCCACAAAGGAAGAAATCTGTTTTAGCATTTCTTGCACGTACCAGTTCACTTTTCCGCTGTCGGACAGGATCATATCCAACTGCCTGGTATGCATAGTGAGATAACCGAGAACTTTCAATCTCTGTTTTAAAAGACCTTGTTCCTGTCTCTCCAGCCGGGCAAAGATGAGATCACCTTTGATCCGTACCCAAAAATCAAATTTTTCCAGGATAGTTTTAATAAGGTCGGCCCTTCGCTCCTTGCGAACACGATCGGCCGCGCCGCCCTTAAAATTAAAACAGATGTAATTTTCCGCCACACTGTCACTCAAAAAGGCCTCTACAGTCGAAAAATGGAAGCCAAATCTCGTGCTCAGATGGCAAAAATTTCTGGATATGATGAAGTAATTCCGTTCGGCAAAACGTGAACCCATGCCCGGCACAAGACTACTGTCCATGGTTGCTTCGTACATGACAGAAAGAAATCCCTTAGTATCTATCGGGGGCGGGCCTTCCCATGGTATGGCCATTATTCCGTTCCACAAAGCCAACATGGGAACGGAGGTAATGTCTTCAATGTTGACCGTGTTTCCTTCAATCTCTTTTCCAAACCCGCCATCCAGATCAATAACCCACCATTGCATGGGGACATTAAAGACCAACCTTTTGGCCAGATGTTCCGGGAAAGCGACTGTCTTTTTGTAATCAAAAAGTTCCCGTAAGGACATCTCATGGGCGAAACGGGTAATGTCATGTATGGTCTGGCATTCTTTGGGACTAAAATTAGGCGCATCCGGGTCAGTAAGATTGAGTGGCGCAATATATTTCAGGACCTTTTCTAACGTGACATAAACCGGGCTTCCTTTCATCAAGCTGGCCCTCTCAGCCGCCTTCTGCAAGAGAGATTCTGCCCGGCCGGCATAAATCTGTCGGTTATCGGCGTCCACGGTAATGAGGTCTCCGCTCTTGATATTCCGGGTAGCAGTTGAGGTTCCCAAAAGGGCCGGAACTTTGAACTCACGGGCCACGGCCGCCAGGTGGCCGGTGATCCCTCCCCGGTCGGTGACGACAGCGGCCGCACTATTTAAGACCGCTGCCCATTGGGGCAAAGGATTCATGGCCACAAGGACAGCCCCGCGGGGAAACTGCAACATATCCACAGTCGTCTTCACCACGAAGGCGGGGCCGCTGGCCACGCCCGGGCAAGCGGTTACTCCCCCGGCTAAGATTACTGGAAGGTCAACCTTTGATTCAGCGATCTCTTCAGATACGGCCAATTCCTGGCCAAGCACCATCAGTGGCCGGCTCTGTAAGACCCGGATCGAGCCATCCGGTTCAATGGCCCATTCAATATCCTGGGGACAGCCAAAATATCTTTCCAGGCGGAGGGCCAGTTCAGCCAGCAAAGAGGCTTGCTCGTCGGTGAT
>JASEGX010000151.1 GCA_030017815.1 Thermodesulfobacteriota bacterium
GAGAGGGTGGACGCACCGTTGGGGCAGGCGTCATCAGCGAAATAATAGAATAAATAATTTCCTGGCATCAGGATGGGAAAAAATATGATTCAAAACCATAAAATTCGTATCCGTTTAAAGGGTTATGATCACAACCTGTTGGATCAGTCTACGGCTGAGATTGTGGAAACAGTGAGGCGTGCCGGGGGGAAGGTGGCGGGGCCGATTCCTCTACCTACGGTGATTAACAAGTATTGTGTCTTGCGATCTCCCCATGTGGATAAAAAATCCAGAGAGCAGTTCGAAATGCGGACACATAAAAGGCTCCTGGATATTTTGGAGCCGACGCAACAAACCATAGACGCCCTTATGAAACTGGAACTTTCGGCCGGGGTCGATGTCGAGATAAAACTCTAGAAGATTGTTCGTTTGAAATCTGAAGGCTATAGGATGAAGAGATGATCAGGGGAATGCTAGCGCGTAAGCTGGGAACGGCCCGTATTTTTTCGGAAGAGGGACATTCCATTCCGGTAACGGTGGTAGAGACAGGGCCTTGTACTATTATCCAGAAGAAAACCAGAGAGAAGGATGGCTACAATGCTATCCAGTTGGGCTTTATGCCTCAAAAGGAAAGTCGTGTGACTAAACCAGAGGCTGGCCATTTTAAAAAAGCAGGTAAGGGATGTTACCGCTACTTGCGTGAGTTTTCTATTGATGATGAGGAACTCGAGTCCTATGAAGTAGGACAGGAGATCACGGTAGAAAACTTTGAGGTTGGCGAAAAAATAGATGTGGCGGGGATTAGTAAGGGCCGCGGTTTTGCCGGCGTTATAAAGCGGCATGGCTTCCATGGGGGCAAGGATACGCATGGCTCCATGTCCCACCGTGTCGTGGGTTCTATCGGAGCCAGTTCTTTCCCGTCGCGCGTCATTAAGGGGAAGAAGATGCCCGGCCACATGGGTAATAGCCGGGTTACAGTGAAAAACCTGACCATTTTAGATGTGCGGCCGGATGAAAATGTGCTGGTGCTCAAGGGGTCGGTGCCAGGAAGCAAAAACGGACTATTGTTGATACATAAGTGCCTTTAAGATAAGTATGGCTTATTGAGGGATGTTACAATGCCAGTCCTAGATGTCTATAACATGCAAAAAGAGAAAGTTTCAGAGATTACTCTGAACGATGTTGTCTTTAGTGTTCCGGTTCGGGAAGATGTGCTGCATGAGGTTGTGACTATGCAACTGGCCAAGCGCCGTGCAGGTACAGCTTCAACTAAAAGCCGGAGTGAGGTCAGCGGTGGCGGGAGCAAGCCCTGGCGTCAGAAGGGCACGGGCCGGGCGCGGAGTGGTAGTAATACCTCGCCTCTGTGGAGACGCGGAGGAGCGGTTTTTGGCCCCAAACCACGTGACTATAGCTATAAGGTGCCGCGCAAGGTCAGAAAACTGGCGCTACGTATGGCCTTAAGCGCCAAGCTGAGGGATAGCCAGATATTGATTGTGGATGATTTTACTTTAAATGAGATCAAGACAAAGAAATTTATCCAGACCATGAATAATCTCGGCGTGAAAAATGTCTTGATTGTAATGAGCGAGCGACAGAAAACCCTGGAAAAATCAGCCCGCAATATACCTTATATAGATGTCTTGCCGTACACGGATATTAATGTGCATGATATCTTGATACATAACAATCTGATTTTACACAGGGATTGTATCCCAAAGATCGAGGAGTTTCTCTTGCCATGAAGGATATATATCAGGTAATAAAAGGCCCATGCCTCACGGAGAAAAGCACCTGGCAGAAAGAAACCGCCAATCAGGTTTGTTTTATTGTGGACCGGCAATCTAATAAAATAGAGATAAAAGAGGCCGTCGAGCGTATTTTTAAGGCCAAGGTGGCGGCTGTACGGACCCAGGTTAACCCCGGCAAACAGAGACGGGTTGGCCGTAATGTGGGATATAGCTCCGACTGGAAGAAGGCCATTGTGACTTTAAGGCCTGGAGAACGCATAGAATTTTTCGAAGGCGTTTAGATAGAGTTTTAGTATGAGGGACGGGTATGCCAATCAAGAGTTATAAACCTACATCACCGGGTAGAAGGGCACAAACTGCTATCGTGGGCGAGGGCTTGTCGGCAGTTGAGCCGGAAAAGAGCCTCCTGGTTCCTATAAATAAGAGCGGCGGCCGAAATAATGCGGGCCGGATGACGGCGCGACATAAAGGCGGGGGACATAAGAGAAAATATAGATTGATTGATTTCAAACGTGACAAGGGTGATGTTTCAGCAAGGGTGGCGAGCATTGAGTACGACCCTAACCGTTCGGCGCGCATTGCCCTTCTCCATTACGCAGATGGAGAAAAACGCTATATTTTAGCTCCAGTTGGCCTGGCGATAGGGGATACGGTAGTGTCTGGCGAAAATGCAGACATTAAGCCAGGCAATGCCCTGCCTGTTGGTAAAATACCCTTGGGTACACTGGTGCATAATGTGGAACTACGGCCCGGCAAGGGTGGGCAGATTATACGGAGTGCCGGATCCTATGGTCAGCTCATGGCTAAAGAGGGTAAATATGGTCAGATCAAGCTCCCCTCGGGTGAGGTGCGGCAGGTTCATGTGGCCTGTATGGCTACGGTGGGTCAAGTCGGTAATCTGGAACATGAAAGCGTCTCTTTGGGTAAGGCCGGCCGTGCGAGATGGATGGGAAAAAGACCCCATGTGCGCGGTGTGGCCATGAATCCGGTCGACCATCCTATGGGGGGCGGTGAAGGAAAGTCTTCCGGGGGTAGGCACCCCTGTACTCCATGGGGCTATCCTACCAAGGGTTATAAGACCCGCCGGCGCAAGAGCAGTGATAAGCTTATAATTAAAAGACGTTCCTAGGTATTATCAATCTGTTAGTGCGTGGTTACGGTGTTAGTTTGAGATTTATGTAATTTTAAGGGGGAACAAGGTGCCAAGATCAGTTAAGAAGGGTCCCTTTGTAGATGGGCATTTAATGAAGAAGCTGGATGAGGCGCGTCTAACTCAAGGGAAAAAGGTTGTTAAGACCTGGTCACGGCGGTCAACTGTTATACCGGAGATGGTTGGTCTTACATTTGCGGTGCACAATGGTAAGAAGTTTATACCGGTTTTTGTTTCCGAGAATATGGTCGGCCATAAACTCGGGGAATTTTCGCCCACGCGTACTTTTCACGCCCACTCTGGCGATCGCAAGACCAAAGTTAAGGGGAAGAAGTAGCTTGCCAGAGGTTGTTTTTATAGATTTAACGGATAGGTCATATACGCAGGCAGGTGATTTTGGACTGGGGAGTGTAAGGAGCTATGGAGTCTAAAGCAGTAGCAAGGTATGTGCGCATTTCTGCGCTGAAGGCCAGAACGGTGACCAGACCGGTAAGCGGCAAGAAGGTAAACGAGGCCTTGAATCTCTTGAAATTTGTACCGAAAAAGGCAGCGCGGCTGGTGAGCAAGGTTATCTATTCGGCCTTAGCGAATGCCGCACAGAATCCTAAAATAGATGTGGACACACTTTACATTAAGAATATCTTCGTCGATGAAGGCCCCAGGCTAAAACGTTGGCGGGCCAGGTCCATGGGAAAGGCTAATCGAATAATCAAACGTACGAGTCATATAACCGTAGTTCTGGATGAAAATTAGGAGATAAGGCGGGAGGATAACTTGGGGCAGAAGGTAAATCCGATTAGTTTTAGGCTTGGTTATATAAGAACCTGGGATTCACGATGGTTTGCTAAAAAAGATTTTGCAGCCTTTGTTTATGAAGACAGAAAGATTCGGGACTTCATAAAGAAAAAGCTTTATCATGCCGGGATTTCCAAGCTTTTGATCGAGCGGGCCGGTGATAAGCTAAAGGTGAAGATTCATACTGCCCGGCCCAGCATCGTCATCGGTAAAAAGGGCGCAGAGATAGAGAAGCTTAAACAGGAGATAGAGAAGCAGATTAACCGGCCGGTTATTTTAGATATTCACGAAGTGAGGAAACCGGAGCTGGATGCTCAACTGGTAGCAGAAAGTGTGGCCTTGCAATTGGAGCGGCGGGTTTCGTTTCGCCGGGCCATGAAAAAGGCGGTTTTTACGTCCCTAAGGCTTGGCGCTAAGGGCGTACGGATAGCTTGTGCCGGTCGGCTTGGCGGCGCAGAGATGGCCAGGCGGGAGTGGTACCGGGAAGGGCGGGTGCCGTTGCATACCCTACGCGCCGATATAGACTATGGTTTTGCTGAAGCCAAGACCACATACGGGATCATCGGGGTCAAAGTGTGGATGTTTAAGGGTGAAGTGTTTCCGGAAGCGGGTACTGCGTAAGAAGACTTAACCTAAGAGGAATAATATGCTTAGTCCCAAAAAAGTTAAATATCGCAAACAGCAGAAAGGGCGTATGAAGGGGGCAGCCTATAGAGGGAGCGCTCTGGCTTTTGGTGATTATGGGCTCCAGGCGCTAACGTGCGGCCGGCTGACTGCTCAACAGATCGAGGCGGCGCGAATCGCTATCACCCGGCATGTTAAGCGCGGCGGCAAGGTATGGATAAGGATATTTCCTGATAAGCCGGTTACTAAAAAGCCCGCTGAGACACGTATGGGTAAAGGGAAAGGGGCTCCGGAGGGATGGGTGGCCGTGATTAAACCGGGGCGCATTCTCTATGAGATGGAGGGAGTCAGCAAGGCAGTGGCTATGGAAGCCCTAAGACTGGCTGCATATAAATTGCCTTTGCCTACACAGGTTGTATCAAGGAGTGAATTATCATGAAAGCAAAAGACCTCCGTGCCTTAAGTCCGGATGAACTAAGGACAAAGATTAAGGACCTCAGGGAGGAGTTGTTCAGGATTAAATTTCAGCATTCGACCCAGCAATTGGAAAATACGGCCAGGTTACGTTTATTGAAGTGTGATATTGCCCGGGTCGAGACAGTTATACGTGAAAAATAAAAAGTTTTAGCTTTTGGTTTTGAAGGTGACGAGAAGATGAAAGAAGCTGGGCATCGTAAAACACAAATTGGTATCGTAGTCAGCGATAAAATGGACAAGACGATAGTTGTGCAGGTAGAACGGCTGGTTAAACATCCTGTCTATAAAAAATATGTCCGCAGGCGGGCCAGGTATAAGGCTCACGATGAAGCTAATGCCTGTAAAGTGGGCGATAAGGTAATGATTGAGGAATGTCGTCCGTTGAGCCGTGATAAAAGGTGGGGGGTAAGACAGGTTGTTGAGCGGGCAGTTTAAAGCTAACCAGCTATATCTCCCGGACTAACGTTTAATAACCCACTTGAGGACAATAAGGGGAATAAGGCAATGATACAGACAGAAACCAGATTGAATGTGGCTGACAACTCAGGAGCAAAACTTGTGGGTTGCATCCGGGTGTTGGGCGGCACACGACGACGATATGCCCGCGTGGGTGACTTAATCATTGTTTCTGTTAAAGAGGCCCTGCCCAATTCTAAGGTAAAAAAGGGGGATGTGATGCGGGCCGTAGTCGTACGGACGACTAAAGAATTAGGACGTCCGGATGGAAGTTATATCCGCTTTGATGATAATTCGGCAGTGCTTATTAATGCCCAGGGGGAGCCTGTCGGCACGCGTATCTTTGGGCCGGTGGCCCGGGAACTACGGGCAAAAAAATTCATGAAGATTATTTCTTTGGCTCCGGAGGTACTTTAGGGATGGATCGCCTAAGAACTTATATAAAGAAGGATGACCGGGTAATGGTCATGGTTGGCAAGGATAGGGGTAAGATAGGCAAGGTATTAAGGATTATCCCCAAGAAATATCGGGCTCTGGTAGAGAAGGTTAATGTAGCGAAGAGACATACGCGGCCCGGGCCGCTTTCAAAAGAAGGTGGCATTATAGAGAAAGAGGCCCCGGTACACAT
>JASEGX010000152.1 GCA_030017815.1 Thermodesulfobacteriota bacterium
GGGGGATTTTCAGGTGAAAAGACGGGCCTAGAGAATACCTCGGCAGGAAATATCGACCGAATTCATTATGATAAAGCCTTAACAGAATACTACCGGCACAGAGGATGGACCAACGAAGGTATACCCGGAGACCATAAGCTCAAAAAATTAGGACTATGGAAGAGTTAATCAAATACGGCAAGAAAATGGTGGCCCAAGGGCTGGCCCACTCACATTTCGGCAACGTCAGCAAACGTATCAGTGACCGGATCCTGATAAGCACGACCGGGAGCATGCTTGACGAACTGGAAGGCCAGATCGTAGAAGTCTCACTTTCCGGGCCATCTTCACTGGATATGATAGCCTCAACAGAACTGGTCGTCCACAGGGAAATATACGAGGAAACCTCGGCTCTCGCTATCTTACATGGCCACTCTGAATTCGCTGTAGTCCTGTCTCTCTTATATCCGGCCGGAACCGAACTGCGCGCTGAGGATTCGGAAAGTACCTATCTACTGCATGGAATACCCATCATTCAGGGGGGCGTAGGGTCCAAAGAACTTGGCCAAAGTGCGGCGGTAGCCCTGTGCGATCACAAAGCTGTTCTGGTCAGAGGACACGGCGTCTTTGCCCGGGGAAACACGGTCGATGAGGCATTTGTGGTTCTTTCGTCTGTAGAGCACAGTTGTAAGGTAAAATATTTCGCAGACCTGTGGAATAAAAAGCGGTAATTAAAAAACCACCTTCCGGCCCCTCCCCGCCATCCACTATCCGCTGCACGCTATCCCCCCTACGCTATCCGCCAATATCAAACGTTTTCACTTGCCAACCATATCGTTTTTCATGTAGAGTAAGGCATCCTGACAGACTAATTCTCCTGCACGGAACGGCTTATGGCGAAAAAATTCAAAGAAGCGTCTATCTCCGAGTTGAGAAGGACCTGTGATCCGGAAACGCTTGGGTTTACCACCACAGACGAAGTGTTTACCCTGAAAAATGGCGTTATAGGCCAGGAACGCGCGGTTAATGCCCTGAAGTTCGGCATCAAGATGTCAGACCTGGAATATAATGTTTATATGGCCGGCGCTCCGAATACGGGCATGAGCTACATCGTCAAATCCTTTCTGGAAGATATAGCCGACAAACAGGATGTGCCTCCCGACTGTTGTTATGTGCATAATTTCAAGGAACCGGACAAGCCAATAGCTGTAGAGCTTCCAGTGGGCGAGGGCAAAAAATTTCAGAAGGATATGGAAGAACTCATCGAAAATCTCAAAATGCAGATCTCTGAGGTCTTTGGAAGTGAATACTATCTGACGCGCAAAGAAGAGATTGTTAAGGGATTTAACGCCCGCCGGGCAAAAATCTTTGAAGAACTGGAAGAACGGGCCAGGCAGGAAGGGTTTGCCCTGAACATAGATCAAGGCGGTATGATGGTCATCCCGGCCAAAGAAGATGGGACACCCCTCGCGCAGGAGGATATCAAGGCCCTTTCTGACGGGCAGAGGGCCGGGCTCCGGGCTAAAAGCGAGGCCCTACAAAAAGAGATGAATATTGCCGCCCACAAGATACAACAGATGGAAAAGGAATTTCGCGCCGAGTTAAAGGGGTTGGACAGAGACGTAACTCTCCAGGCCGTAGGCCATTTTATCGATGACCTCAAAGAAAAATACAGATCGCATCCGGCAGTAGTCACCTACCTGCAAGATGTACAGGATGACGTGATTAGGCATATAGATGACTTTAAACAAAAGGCCGCGCCTGCCGGGCCGTTCCCAATAGCTTCTCCCGCCCCGTCATTTACGCGCTATGAAGTCAATGTGCTCATAGATAATTCGAAACTTAAAGGGGCCCCGGTGGTCTATTGCACCAATCCCAACTATCCAAACCTCTTTGGGACCATAGAATACAAGGCCCAATTCGGCGCCCTTTTCACCGACTTCACCATGATCAAGCCCGGCGCCCTGCACCAGGCCAATGGCGGGTATTTAATTATCAAGGTACTGGATCTTTTGAAGTGGTTTTTTTCTTACGAGGCGCTGAAAAGGACTATAAAAAATAAGGAAATACGCATCGAGGGTCTCGCTGAACAATTTGGCTACATCACAACCAAAACCCTCAAACCGGAACCTGTCCCGCTGCGGGTAAAAACCATCCTTATTGGTGATCCATATATCTATTACTTACTTTACAATTATGACGAGGCATTCAGAGAGTTGTTCAAGGTCAAAGCGCATCTTGACGTGGAAATGGACAATCAACCAGCCAAGCTGGAGCAGTTTATAAGCTGCTTAAAGACCATGGTTTATAAACAAAATCTCAGGCCCCTGCATAAGACCGGCGTGGCCCGCCTCGTCGAATACAGCTCGGAACTGGCCAGCGATAAGAACAAGCTGACACTGGAGCTTGCGGAAATTTATGATATAGTCAAGGAAGCCCACTTTTGGGCTACTGAAGATAAAAAAGGGTATATCACGGTCGACCACATCGAAAAGGCCATCGCTGAGAAGAGATATCGATCCAATCTCTACGAAGAAAAAATACAAGAAGCCATAGTCAAAGGAACCATAAAGATCCAGACTGCCGGCCGTATAAGCGGGCAAGTAAACGGACTTTCAGTACATGACCTCGGCGATTATACGTTCGGAAGGCCGACCCGTATTACCGCTAATGTCTCCATCGGTAAGGAAGGTGTAGTAACCATTGACCGCGAAGCCGAGCTGAGCGGGCGTATCCATACCAAAGGAGTTATGATCCTCGGTGGATACCTGAAAGAAAAATTTGCCCATGACAAACCTCTGACTTTATCCGCCACGCTTTGTTTTGAGCAAAGCTATGGCCTGGTCGAAGGCGACTCCGCATCCGGGGCAGAACTCTTTGCCTTGCTGTCCAGCCTGGCGGATGTTCCGATCTATCAAGGCATAGCCGTCACCGGGGCAGTAAGCCAAAAAGGGGAAATTTTGCCCGTCGGCGGGGTTACACGAAAAATCGAAGGTTTTTATGAGGTTTGCAAGGCCATGGGTCTGACCGGCGAACAGGGGGTAATTATTCCGGAACGAAATGTAAAGGATTTGATGCTACGAAAAGACGTGGTGGAGGCAGTCCGGGAGGGCAAATTCTATATCTATCCCATTTCTACAGTGGAAGAAGGCGTCGAAATCCTGACCGGCATGGAAGCCGGCAAGCGGAAAGAAGACGGCACCTATGACGAGGAAACGGTCTTCTGGCGGGTAGATCAAAATCTAAAGAAAATGGCCGAACATGTAAAGGCCTTCATGAAGGAAGAAAAATAGTCGTAAAACGTTCGAACTTGTAAACGTTTCACGATTTACGATTCACGACCGATGGCTGAATGCGGAATGCTCACAGTAAAGAGAGGGCAATAGATGCGGCAATATCTGATTGATGAACTGGATAAAGGACAAATCGAACAGATTGCGGGATACCTCAAGGAACATGCCCAGCTGTCCTCTGTAGAAGGTCTGTTCTGGGTTGACCTCCCGGATGACCTGCTGGCTGAGGTACAATACACCCACAAAAATTGTAAGCCGTTTTGTTTCTCTATTGAGATTGGAGAGGATTGCGTCAAGTTAGAATTTCTCATACGCAGCAAGCAGACTCTTCACTGCGACTGCATCCAATATGCCAGTAAGTCACAAAGGGATTTTATCCTTGGATTTGCCGAAAAAATGCTGTCAGAAAAAGGCATCAGGGCATAAAGAGAATGGGAGGGTATCAAGACAACACATCCGGACTATCTCCTGGCTGGCTCTTTGGCTACCTCGGCCGCAGTACAGTAGAAAGAATCCGGCATTTAAGTAACGTTATGGGTCTTCTCACCCGCCTCATCTATATCTTCTTCAAAGAACGTAAGATAGGACGGCGTCTTATTAGACAGACTGTCATACAACAAATATATTTTACTGGAGTTCAGTCTCTGGGTATCATAAGCCTTGTGGCCCTTATTTTTGGTTTTTTGGTCATCGTTCAATCCCTGGGCCAACTGACCAGGGTCGGTGGTGAAGAGTTCCTGGGCACATTGCTTGTAGCCGTAGTTATACGGGAAATTGGGCCGCTGATGACCACGTTGGTCGTTATACTCCGCTCTGGGATGTCCATGTCGGTAGAGATCGGTTATATGCATGTCCTTAAAGAAATGCGCGCGCTCCGTATGTTGGGAATAGACCCTCTGCATCTCGTGGTTCTGCCCCGGGTGTTGGGAGTAATACTGGCTATCATCTGCCTTTTTGTTTGGTTTGACGCTGTGGCTATTACCGGGGGATACTTATTCGCCTGGATATTCACAGGAACGCCATTTTCTGTCTTACTTCCCTCATTCTATCGGGCTATTACAGGATTTGACGTCATTATAGGCTTTGTTAAGGCCCTGTTCTTCGGCCTCATTATCTCTCTGGTCTGTACTTACCAAGGCGGTCTGGCTAAAAAGGCTATCACAGAAGTGCCCCAAGTCACCGCCCGGGCCGCCGTACAATGTCTGGTGTATTGTTTTGTCCTGAACGTCCTCATATCCACTTTTTTTTACCTGTGATTGGAAAATGGCCGCAATTCGCCTCCACATAAATAATGTATGGTATAAAGATAACGGGAAAAACATACTACAGGGGGTTAACCTGGCTGTACCATGTGGCGAAGGAATAGGTCTCTGTGACCCAACCGGCCTGTCCGGCGCTGAGTTGCTCCAGATATGCGCTACTTTGCTGGAACCAACGCAGGGAGAAATCTACCTGGATGGGATACCCATACCTTTTGACAGGGAAATAGACCTTCTTCCCCTGCGCCGAAAGATTGCTTACGTAGCCGAGGATACGGCCCTAATAAGCAATCTTACCTTATTACAAAACGTATCCCTGGGATGGGCCTACTACGAAAACAAATCACTGCAGGATGTTTGGGAAGAAGGAGAAAGGCTCTTAACCTACTTCCAGGTCAATGATTATAAAGACCTGCATCCCACAGAGGTTAATGCGGAGATATTTAAACGGGCAGTATGCGCCCGGGAGATGGCCAAAAAACCTATCCTGATACTACTGGACAGAATAATCGATACCCTTTCTACAGAAGGACAGACCCTGCTTATGTCCTATGTAGGAAAATGCCTGCGGGAGATGGGCAGCTCCCTGCTGGTCGCCTCCACAAGCGCTGCCTCATTCGCCTCCCTGTCCGCACTCATTAGTCGCTCATATACCCTGGAAGAGGGGAGGCTGGCCGGAGAAAATCCTGCCTGCGGCCGTCCGAGTCCCGCACAAGAACGTACGCCGCCAGGCCTGACTCAGGGAGGAACAGCATCTGATTATGGAAATGAAGTTTAGCACAATGGAAAAGATGGTGGGCGCCTTGCTCATCCTTAGCATCATCGTAGTAACCGGAAGCGTAATCGTCATCGGCCGCGGTAAGGCCTGGTTCAGGGATTACGGCGTCTATAATATTGTCTTTGATGAGGGCTATAACCTCAAAGAAGGGGCCACCGTCAAGATATTTAATGCTGATGTGGGGCATGTGACTTCGTTAGAGATTACCCCACAAAACAAGGTAGGGGTCACCATCAAGATCCTGAAGGAACACTCCAAGTTGATCAGGCGGGACTCGGTAGCCGTCGTGGACAGTCCCACCTTTATTGGCAGCGAATATATATCCATATCCGCCGGTTCGCCAGAGTCACCCCTTATACCTGAAGAGGGAACCATCCCCTCCAAGAGGAAGAAATCTCTCAGTGATTATGCTGAAGAGTTTCACCTGGAAGAAAAATTTAATGCCCTTACCCGGATACTCTATGACCTCGAAGAAACCATAAATCAGCTTAAGGATCCGGAAGGCCCGTTATTGGGTACGCTCTGGG
>JASEGX010000153.1 GCA_030017815.1 Thermodesulfobacteriota bacterium
AATCTTCATCGCTCTCTAACCTTGAACCGTGAACCTTGGAACTTTGAACCTGAGTGGTTACGTTTAAGAAACATATCTTTGGATTTGGCAGGACCGGCAGGGCTGCTCTTCTCATCAGTTTTTTATGTCTCTGATGAATTTATTTATTCGTTCTTTGTCCTGGTTGTTTAAATTTTCAAATTCTATTCCCATTCCCATTCCTTCCCGGGGATGCCCGGTGCCTTTTTCCGGGGGACTGGTCGTGGACCAGGCGACCATTCCATGCGTCTCGATGGGTTTATGGTCGCCGGGGAGATAAAATTTTATCTCAACCACTGTTCCTATAGGGGACGGCCTGTCGGTTTCGATAAAGATGCCCCCGTCATTCAGGTTTTGGCTGAGGCTGGTAAAAATATCCGTTGGGGTTGAGTAATAGATCTCAAGCCTGACCGCCTTCCTGGAGACTCGCCTTCTTTCTTTTCTGTTCATATAACTCTATGCCCTCTTTCTATAGTGAATGTCATTAGTCAATAGTCATTTGTCACTGGTAAAAGCGATCAATCTTCCAGGCTTAACCAATGACCAATGACTAATGACCAGTGACATGCCTATAGGTATCTTATCGGAAATTAAACCCATTTTCCAAAATTTAGGCAGAGAGAGGATTGCAATCTTGAATGAAATATGTATGATGGGATAAAACTAAAGTGAACGACCTCGAAAAGTAGTCATTGCGAGGAGCGAAGCGACGTGGCAATCCCATGAGATTGCTTCACTTCGTTCGCAATGACAACTGGCGGCTGTCAACTTATTAAAGTCGTTCACTATAGAGTACCTTCATCTATGTTGCTTGAACTTACCATCCAGGATTTTGCCCTGATCGATAACCTCAAGATTTCGTTTGGCCCGGGCCTGAACATCCTCTCTGGCGAAACCGGCGCAGGCAAGTCTATTATCATCCAGGCCATCCAGCTGGTTCTGGGGGGCCGGGGAGGCCCGCACTTGGTACGCACCGGTAAGGAGGAGGCCAGGATAGAGGCTTATTTTGAGTATCCGGAAGACAGCCGGGTGGCTCAGAAGCTAACAGACATGGGCATAGACAAAGATGAGGCCCTGATCATCCGGCGGACTATTTCCCGTACCGGCAAGGGCCGGGTTTTTATTAACGGAACGGCCGCTACCTTGCAGATGGCCACACAGCTTGCCACTGAACTGATTTCCATTGCCGGACAGCATGAGTATCAAGTCCTCTTACGTCCCCAAAATCATCTGGGTCTGTTGGATGCCTTCGGGGGACTGACATATCTTCGCCTGGGGGTACAGAAGGATTACCGAAAGTGGCAGGAGCTTCGTGAACAGCGCGGGCACCTGATTGAACAGCAAAACGCCGCGGCTGCGCGTAAAGACCTTTTAGCCTTTCAGTCGCAAGAGATAAAAAAGGCGAATTTACGGATTGGTGAGGAGGAGGAACTTATTCAGGAGAAGTCTTTGTTGGCTTCGGCGGAAAAACTGCGCGAGTGGGCCCAGCGCGCCTATGATTTGCTATATGCCTCATCCGGTGCGGCGACAGAGAAACTCAGCGAGTCCAGGACACTGGGTCAATCGCTGGCCGGGATCGATAGTTCCCTGGCTCCGGTTGTGGAGGCCCTGGACGCCGCCTTTTTTCAGGTAGAGGATATAGCCTTACGGTTGAGAGATTATCTGCAGAAGATTAATAGTGACCCGGGGAGACTGGAGGCCCTTGAAGATAGATTACAGGAGCTGTCCAGGCTTAGGAAGAAATACGGCGGAGACATTCAAAAAATCCTGGCCCTGAGCGCTGAGATGGAACAGGAGCTGGCCGGCATAGAAGGACGGCAGGAGGAACTTGCCGGCCTCGAGGCATCCGTAGCCAGGGCTGAAGAAGAAGTTATCCGGCGGGCGCTGGATTTGTCGGCTAAGCGTAAGGCCGCGGCTTCACAATTGGCAGAGGCGGTTTGTCGGGAGCTGGAATCGCTCCACATGCCCCGTACCAGATTTATGGTTGATTTCAGACCGCTTAAGAAAGAGGTAAGGGATATTCTTTCAGAAGATGGTATCGATGAAGTTCAATTTCTCATTGCCCCGAATATCGGCGAAGATTTAAAACCACTGGCGCAGATTGCCTCCGGAGGAGAGCTTTCCCGTATCACGCTGGCCCTGAAGAGCGTCCTGACAGAAAGGGATGGGGTAGAAGAAACTACCATTTTTGACGAGGTTGATGCGGGTATAGGCGGCGCCGTGGCCGAGGTCCTGGGGCGCAAGCTGGGGGATCTGGCCGGCCGCCATCAGGTTATCTGTATCACCCATCTGCCACAGATTGCCTGTTTCGCAGACAGGCACTACCGGGTAGATAAGTTGCACAAGGGAACCCGCACTGAAACCATAGTCAAGGAACTATCCGGGGAGGAACGCGTGGAAGAGATAGCGCGGATGTTGGGTGGTGTAGAGATTTCCGAAAAGACCAGGGCGCATGCCCAGGAAATGATAGAGCGGCGAAGGAGATAGGTTTTTTGACCAAGATAAAGGCCCTGGCCCTTTTTTCCGGTGGTCTGGATAGCATATTGGCCTGTAAGTTAATGGAACAGCAGGGTATAGAGGTCGAGGCCTTACATTTTGTCTCATCTTTCTTTGGCCGCGGGAAGGACAGGGATTTATATCCTGAAGAGGCTTGGAGACATTATGGTATAAGGCTTTCTGTAATAGATGTCGGGGAAAGTTTTATAGAGGTCTTAAGAAATCCACCTCACGGCTATGGGCGCTATTTTAATCCCTGCGTGGACTGCAAAATCCTGCTGCTTACGAGGGCCAGGAGGGAATTGGCTTCGCGAGGGGCCTCGTTTCTGGTGAGCGGTGAGGTACTGGGGCAGCGGCCCATGTCCCAACGCCGGGACACACTCCGGATAGTAGAAAGGGATGCCTCGGTTACGGGCCTGCTTTTACGTCCGCTTAGCGCGTTAAAGCTCCTGCCTACCCGGGCGGAAGAAGAGGGGGTGGTGGATCGCACCAGGCTTCTGGGCATAAGTGGCCGAGGGCGGAAAGAACAGATGGCCCTGGCCCGTGATCTGGGTATCCATTACTACCCTGCACCGGCTGGTGGGTGTGTACTCACGGACCCGGCTTTATCCCGGCGGATTAAGAATCTTTTTGTGGCCATACCGGTGATTACGGAAAACGCCTGCCTTCTCATGCAAGTCGGACGACATTTCCTTCTTCCTGGGAAGAGTTGGCTGGTTGTGGGTAGAAACGAGGCCGAGAATGAAGAAATTAAAGGCCTCTTTCAACCGGGTGATCTGTTAATGAATATAACCGGTGGAGCAGGGCCGACCGGTTTAGCGCGCGGGGCCGCTCCCTTTTCCGATGGGTCTCTGGCCGCCGGTATTGTGGCTGGTTATAGCCGGTTAAAGGGAGAACCAGAGGTGCAGGTTTCAATCCGCGGAGATGGGTGCGAAACAATCAGGGCCGTGCCTGCGCCATCTGATACGCTGCGTTTATATCGGCTACCCTGATCCACCATCAAGACATCATCTGCGGCGTTGCCTTCGATCGCTCCTCCTTGCGGCGTATTGCTCCATACGCCTCAGTCGTCGCTCCTCGGCGCCTTGCATCTAATATCTTGCTGGTGTTCAGGGATACCCCATAACCTGCTGATTTTAATCTTGATAGCCAAAATAGGCGGTGGATTTGGGGCTATAGGGGCATGTCCTCCAAAAAAGAGAGGTTTTGTCTGATCTCCGCGGGGATGACGGCAATTTTATAATAAGCGCCTCCTTTTTTAGACCGGCCAACGCAGAGGAGGCCATGCGACCGCAAGAGACCCAGGGGGGAGGCCGGTTTTCTTTTATCCCAGAAATATCCGTCTGTTTCTTCACCTGAAAATCCCCCTGTATCCCCCTTTTCCAAAGGGGGAATTGATGGGACCCCGTCTTTCCCCAAAGGGGGATTTAACGGATGTCCCCCTTTTTCCGAAGGGGGAGTTAATGGATTTCTCCCTTTATCAAAGGGAAATTTAGCAGATACCCCCCCTTTAGTAAAGGGGGGTGTGGGGGGATTTGGTGGATTATTTTCTTCGCCCTTTGTCCGCCGCAGGCGGATGGGTGTTTCACTACTAAAGAGGTGGATTAGTTTGTCATAAGGGTAAATCCCGCCATGGGTGTAAACTATGTTTAAAGCCTTTACCGCGGGCATAGATAGTGCGGCCAATTTCTCCACAATACTGTTTAAGATTTTGAGGCTGGAGAGATTCTCCGCAATAATTTTAATATTCTTTCTTTTTGTGGTTTCCTGCGGGAGATCAAGATTTTTCTGAATGGCGGCCACCCACAGGGCCGGTATATTATTCAGCGCGGTGGTAAGCGAGGTATGCGGGCTAATAGGTTTTTGTTCAATCTTTTCACACCAGACTTTCTCAATTTCCCGGGTGACGGTATCAACCACCTCTGTGGTAATGACCTGGCGATGATCCCAGCCGGGATCACCGATCAGTTTTTCAACTGTTTTCTTGTGCAGGTTGCCGGATAAGGCCTCTGCCTGTAGAATTTGTGTCATTTCTTCCATCTGTTCCAGTGTCCTGGTTAAAGCGGTTAGCTCTGTTTTTGTCCTTTTGCCCTGCTCCAGGAAGTAAACAAGCCCTTGCAGCATGACATTTACTTCAGCCAGCCTTTGAGCCAGGGTGGTTGAGGTATCCTCCCCCACCTTCTTAATAGCCATGATAAAACGCAGGTTGTTGTCGATCACGGTCATTATTTTTTCTTTTAGCTTTTGCCTTGTAATATGATCTTTCTGGAGCAGAGGATGCCCTTTGAACCCCAGGATATCTATAAGACGATTGAAATCATAGAGACCTATCGATGACTTTTTAAAGGTAGCCAGGAGAGCGGCTAATCTGTCCCGTTCTTTTTTGCGTTTGCTGCGGGCGCACTGGAGGGGCGTCAGGCCGTCCAGTGCCGGAATTTTTTCATGAACCCAGTGCACCTCAAAGTAGCTTTTAAAGAATTCAGGCGGCAGATGGGGGGATAGGTGGTCAGGGAAGAGGGGTGAGGGGGGATTAGTTTCATTGTTCTTTGTCTGCCGCAGGCGGATGGGTGTTTCATAGGTGGTTATCCGGTAGCGTAGATTCGGCCCGGCAACTTTTAATAGAATTTTTTGTCCCATAGCGGCGTGTGTTTTGGTTACACATTCCAGAATAAGTCTTTTGCGGCTCAGGGTTATAACCCCTAATAAGGTTTGACCGTCATCGCTTATCAGATGTGTCCTGTCCGGCCCTAACTGCCGGCGGGTCATGCCATAGGCAGGTTCGACATCCGCTAGAGGCGGACATCTTCGACCTGGGCGAACCGGGTTGTGTATCCAAAGGATATTGGTTGCCCCATCCCCCTTTTTTTCTAATACCTTGAAATCAGGTCGGGCCCTTAATGCCTCGAGGAAATTTTCCGAATCCAGGACGTCGAAGATAACCTTGCAGATGAGGATTGGGTCCCGGTCCCCGCCGGTAGCTGTAAGCGGCATCGTGTACTCTTGCCTTCCGCAAATTAATATCTTAAATTAAGTTGTCAGGTTCACGGTTCAGGGTTAGCTACTTTGCGCCTTTCATATCAATCTCCGCCGCTCTCTAACCTTCAACCGTGAACCATGGAACTTTGAACTTGGGTAGTTACTGTTAACTTATGCCAGATATGGGCACATGGCAAGCATATTTTGTAAGAGGTTTTTAATCTGCTTGTGGCCGGGGTAATCATCTGTCATAATAAGACAAAAAGCGGGCTGGATTGATGGGCATCAAGACGTTACCGTATTCTCCCCTTCGCCGGAAACTACTTTTCTGGTT
>JASEGX010000004.1 GCA_030017815.1 Thermodesulfobacteriota bacterium
CAAGAGGACTCGATTCCTGGAGCACATCTTACAAGAAGAGCTTTTGGGAAAGAACGAGGAGATAACCAGATTCTACAAGGCTTTTCAGGAAGAACTTATAGAGACCCTGACCAAAGAGCGGTTTGCTGATCTTTATGCCCAGACCATCACCTATGGATTGTTTACAGCCCGGATGAAGGTCCAAAATGGGTTCAAAAGGGAGGCCGCCTGGAAATATATACCGGAAAGCCTGCCGCTACTCAAAGAGATATTCTATTCCATGACCGGGCCTCATTTCCCGGAATCTCTGACCTGGATTGTAGATGATATAAGCCAGGTACTGGAGAAAGCAGATATTCCTTCAATCCTTAAAGAATTCAAGACCACTCGCTGGGATGAAGACCCGGTTATCCACTTTTACGAAACCTTCCTGGCCACGTATAATCCCAAAGAAAGAGCGCGGATGGGAGTTTACTATACCCCGCTGCCGGTAGTCTCCTATATCGTGAGGTCCATCCACCAACTTCTTAAAGATAAATTTGCTAAGGCAGAAGGGCTGGCCACCAGAGATGTAACGCTTCTTGATCCGGCGGCCGGGACCCTTACCTTTGTCGTCCAGGCCATCAAACAGGTTGAAAAGGAGCTTCAAGAGAGAAAAAAGCAGGGGCTCACTACATCTTACATCGAAGAACACATCTTGCCTCATTTCCACGCCTTTGAGATCTTAGTTGCCCCTTATACCGTAGGGCATTTCAAGGTCTCCATGATCCTGGAGGAAATGGGTTATCGGTTCAAGGAGGGTGAACGGTTTCAGTTTTACCTGACTAATACCCTGGAGATGAAGTCGCCAAAGCAAATCAGCTTTCTCATTGACCTTACCAGAGAGAGTCAGGAGGCAAAGCGGATAAAAGAAGAAGTCCCCATCCTGGTCGTCCTGGGTAATCCTCCCTATTCAGTCAGTTCAGAGAATAAGTCAGAATTCATCGAAAAACTAATGGACGACTATAAAGAGGACGTTCGGGACGAACGAAATATCCAGCCCCTTTCGGATGATTATATAAAGTTTATCCGTTTTGCCCACTGGAAGATAGACCAGGCGGGCAAAGGAATACTGGGTTTTATCACCAACAACTCTTATCTTTCCGGGGTAATCCACCGGGGGATGAGGAGAAGGCTGCTGGAGACCTTTGATGAAATCTACATCCTGAACCTTCATGGTTCCTCACGGATCGGTGAAAAGACGCCGGAAGGCGGTAAAGACGAAAACGTCTTTGACATCCAGCAAGGAGTTACTATTGCCCTTTACATGAAATTAGAGAAGACGCCGAAAGAGAAGCGAATTTATTATTTCGATGTCTGGGGATTGAGAGAGGAAAAGTATAAGTATCTATTTAAGAATGATATTTGCTTAACTAAATGGCAAAGGCTTGAACCAGTTACGCCATACCATTTCTTAGTCCCCAAGGATTTTGCCTTGCAATCCGAGTATGAAAAATTTTGGAAGGTGACAGAGATCTTCAAAGAGTGGTCAACTGGGGTAAAAACCCATCGAGATCATTTTGTTATTGATTTCGATAAACAAATTCTAAAAAGACGCATAGCAATGTTTAGAAATCTGTCAATGCAGGATGAACTTATTAAGCAGGCTTTCAAACTGAAAGATACGAAAGATTGGCTACTTTCTAATGCACGAAAGGAGCTGGCAGAAGACGAAGATTGGGGTAAAAATTTTACAAAAATACTCTATCGCCCATTTGACTATAGAGAGATTTATTATAGGCAAGTGATGATTGATCGCCCTCGTCATGAAATAATGCGTCATATGGCACAGGAGAATTTGGGACTCATTATGCCCAAACAATTTAAAGAAGAGACTGGTGCATTCGTTAGCCAAGAAATTGCAGGACACAAAACGGTCAGTGCTTACGATATAAATTATCTCTTTCCCCTTTACCTCTACCCTGACGAATCCGAAGGCCAGTTGTTTGATGATAAAGCTCATAAACTGGGGGGCATTCCTAATTTCACTCCTGAGTTTTTACAGGCTATAAAGAAATCTCTCGGCTCTGAGCTATCTCCAGAAGAGATTTTTTACTACATCTATGCCGTTCTCTACTCAGCTACATACCGAAAGCGCTACGAGGAATTTCTCGAGATCGATTTCCCCAGAATTCCCCTGCCTTCAGATAGGGATGTGTTCAATGAGTTAAGTCGTCTTGGCAAAGAACTCGTTGACCTCCATCTGCTCAGACATCCGGCCCTTGATGAAACTGAGGTTGGTTTTCCTAAAAGTGGCTCCAGTACAGTAGAGAAAGTATCCTATGACGCAGAGAATCAAAGAGTTTTTATAAACAAGGAACAGTACTTCGAAGGCATTGCAAAAGATGTATGGGAATATCGAATCGGCGCTTACCAGGTGATGGAGAAGTATCTTAAAGACCGAAAAGGCCGGAGCCTTTCCCTCGATGAGACCAACCACTACATGAAAGTGGCCAAGGCCATTCAGTTAACCATTGAGCTACAGGAAAAAATTGATGGTGTTTATGAGAAAATCTGAGTTCCTATGTTGGCACAGGGAAAGGCATATTTGTAATGAACACCAACTTGAGAGGAGAATCTGAGGAGGGCGTTATTGAATTCCGTGAGTTGTTTTCAGTTATCACAGAGTTATTCAACATAGTCAACAACGCCCTCTTCTCCCTCTTGTGCGATATGCTAATGCCGAAGCTGCTGGTGGGTGCCGTTAGAATTGTTTGGCTATGACTAAAAAGATTCAAATAGAGCTACAAATACCTTCAGAATCACAATCGCGTGACGGTGCCCCGTACTTGGAACATGGAGATTTCATCAAATACTGTAACGCTAACGGTGTTTATGCGAACGAAGAAGCGCTGAAGGCTTATGAGAAAAAGGGATTGCTGTATCCGTGCATCCGCGTGCTTTATCCCGGTGAATTGTTGAGACGACGGTTTCGCGCAAGTTTGCCTTACTCTGATGGTCGTTATGAAATCCGAGATGAGTGGGAGCCACTTATTACACTAGAGAATGCAATATACTACAGTACTATCTGGCGTCCTAAGGAGTTTAAAAGGGTCCTTGATTTGGGTCACCCTCTTGATCATGCATTAATAGGAGAACATCCTTTTGTTACAGATCCGTCTAAGCAAAAGTTTAAGGCCTGGAGTAGGTATAAAATTATTGAGGGAGAATACGCTGGTATTAAGAGCATAAAAAGCCGGGCAGTTCAATACTATGCAGCATGGAAAATATTTCTTTTAGATGAATTGAATAAATTAAATACAGATGAGCACAATCGGGCGACCGGTTCAAAGCGTGGATTGGGATGGTCTAATAATCGTTTAAGACCCAGCTCAATAAATGAATTTTATCATTTTTTTAGAACAACAGCCGCCTTCTCATATAGGCGATATCTTCTAAGAATAAATTATTTTGAGAACACTCCGCACTCAGAGGCTAACTGGAGCGAAGTTGTTAATAAAAGTGAGAATATTGCAAAGTTATTATTCGGGAATGCCACCTACGTGAACTGGATTCGTTATTTTAGAAAGCTTATTGATCTCTATGAAACATTCAAAGGTAACAATGAATTCCGGTTAAGTGAAGAAACTAAGTCATACATAAGGAGAACGGTCGTCTTCCTAATGCATGCAACGGCTAATGATTTCCGTAAAATTTGTAAAGACGTTAATGGACCTTATAAAAAATATCTAGGTATAGGCATGGAAGACGGAGTTGTAGTGCATGCTGGATGTTTAGAAGAAATGTTCCCTGATAAAAAATGGGACCTTGAGCAAAATGTAAAAGATATGTTAGCTGATGAGCTTAAAAAGCTCAATTCCATTCTTATTGAAAATGAGAGAGTGCCGAATGCCCTTTGCGACCAACTTTTCGAAGAGTTAGCAGAAAAACCTGATGGAACCGCTCTTGCTGCAATAAGAAAAATTGGCAAGGGTTACGGTGATCTTGGATTATGGCACGACCATGAGATATGGAGTGGCATAGGAGACTTATCTATAGCGGTAGAGGTTCATGGGAAAGAGTGGATTGGGGGGAAAACCCTTGAAGGAGTTTTATTAAATCTCTTCGCACGTGAGGCCCCTGATTATAAGTCGCTAAAAAAGCTGACGGGTATTAAACATATAACTGATGCAAATACTTCGGCGGAGTTTCTTGAAAAGCTTACTTTGCTTGAATCAGCTTCTCAGATACCAGTTGACAGGAGATGTGGACGGCATCTTTTAGTAGCGCATCTAACGAGGAACTATGCAAACCACCAAAAGGGCTTGACAGAAAAAACACTAAAAGAAAATCTTTATAAAATATATTTTGCTTTGATTAGTACGCTTTTTGTTATCTATGCCGGATATAAGAAACAATAAATCAAAAAAGGCAATGTCGGCGTTGGCCGTCGAAGCCTTCAAGGTAAAGATACAAAGATGAATTCAAATTGTAAGTGCACCACTTGATGTCCGCCAGAACACTTCATGTGGAGACCGGTAGTTGAGGCACTTTGAAGTAGAATTCACCAATCCGTTGTCATTTTGTAACCAGGCCATTTTAGCGCGGTCGGGTTAATCGCCGTGGTGTCCATAATTTTGCAATAGTTCATCAATTTGGTTTATTATCTCCTTGATTTGAAATGGTTTTTTGATGAGCAAGTCTATATCACATTCCTTCATTTTCTGATCGTCAGTTTCAAGTCCCCAGCCAGTAATAAGGGGAAATAAGAGAATAAGGGGACGTTGTTGAAAACTATCACTTTACAAGGGCATAGCTTTATGCTAAGAAAACTCCATGCCTCGTCAAGCCAGATTAGATACCCCAGGAACCCTTCACCATGTAATGATCCGTGGAATCGAAGGCCAGAATATCTTTCGGAATAATACAGACAGAAAAGATTTTCTTTCTCGCATCGCGCAATTGGTTGAAGAGACCGGCACCAGAATCCTGGCCTGGGTTCTGATGAACAACCATGTCCATCTGCTCCTTTTCAGCGGCCATCAGGGTATCTCCAAGTTTATGCGGCGTCTCTTAACCGGCTATGCCATCTCCTATAACCGAAGACACCAGAGAACCGGTCACCTTTTTCAAAACCGATACAAGTCCATCCTCTGCGAAGAGGAACCATATCTATTAGCACTGGTCTGTTATATCCATTTAAACCCCTTGAGGGCCTCCATAGTAAAAAGCATAGAAGGATTAGACCGTTATCCCTGGAGTGGTCATAGCGTCTTAGTGGGGAAAATAAAGAATAACTGGCAGGAAAGAGATTATGTGCTCAGGCAATTTAGTGAATACAAAGGAAAGGCGGTTCGGACCTATCGCAAGTTTATGGAGGAAGGAAAAGATCAAGGGAAGCGGTCGGAGTTGATAGGAGGAGGCCTGATCCGAAGTCTGGGCGGCTGGTCACAGGTATTGTCTCTCAGGGGTAAAAAGGATTCCATAACGCATGACGCCCGCATCTTGGGTGGAGAAGACTTTGTAACAGAGATATTGAAAGAAGCAGACCGGAATTTAAAAAGGCAACTACGGCCAAGGGAAAAAACAGCTCTGATAGACCAATTCATAAAGAAAATATGTAAGGAAGAAGGGATAAACGAACGGGAACTGAGCATGGGAGGACGGAGGAGAAAGGTTTCCAGGGCCAGGGCCAGGATTGCGAATCAATTAAGTTCTGAGTTAGGAATCCCTGCGGCCGAGATAGCCAGGCATCTGGGGGTATGCACCTCTGCCATTGTCAAGGCTATACAAAATTCGGAATCTATGAAAAATAAGTGACTGTTTTCAACAACGTCCCCTAATACTCCCATACCAACCTAATACCTACGTCCCCTAATACCTATTTCAAGAAGCTTGCTGGTACGGAGGAAATATGGGAATGCAGGGTGCAATCCGGTTCAAATGCGTATCGCATATTCTGTTTCCTTGTAGATAATTCCATCGTGGTACTCACGCATGGATTCGCAAAGAAGAGCCAGAAAACGCCGAAGCAGGAAATAGAAAGAGCAGAAGCCTGTCGAAGAGATTATTTGAGAAGGAAATAGACCATGAGCGACCTGGAAAAATATATCAGCGACAGAAAAAAGAGAGATAACAAATTCGCCGAAGGCTATGAGGAAGGATACGGGCAGTTCAAGGTCGGCGCGCTCCTCCGTCAGGCGCGCGAATCCGCAGGACTGACCCAGGAAGAACTCGCCAGAAGACTTAAGACCAAAAAGACGGCGATTTCACGAATCGAAAACCACGCGGAAGACATCAAGCCGTCGACATTGGAGCGCGTTGCCGCGGCACTGGGTAAACGGCTGCACGTCAGCATTGCTTGATAGTGGGGTAAACCCATGAGGGACGTCCCGTCTCCTAACTGTCTCCTAAATACCGCATATACGTGACGGCATAAACAATTGCGTATAAATCGTCATTCCCGCGAAAGCGGGAATCCAGACACCGTCCCTGCGAAAGCAGGGAACTATACAGAAGGAATTGGATTCCCGTTTTCACGGGAAACCCTGGATTCCGGAGCCTGCCCCGTACTTGATACGGGGTCAAGCCCGGAATGACAGGAAACATCAATATTAGCAAAGAATTATGTCGCTCTGTATAGTTCATAAATTTTTTCGTATAGGCTTCCGGGCAGCCAAGAGGGTCGCTTCTTAGCCGCCCTTCTGCCCTCTGGGACCGGGAGACCCAGGGAGGAGAGGAGGGACATCCCGCCGTCCACTTCAGCGAGTGGTTAGCTGATCAGAGTGTCCTTGATATTCTCGTACTTCTTGCTCCAGGCGATCCCCAAGTTCATCGGCCGCTAAATCGAGATCATATTGCGACTGCAATCCCAGCCAAAATTCGGCTGAGGTTCCAAAAAAACGGGCCAGACGAAGGGCGCCCCGCTAATTTTTGATTTTCTCTTTTCCGATTGATACCCTTGCCAAATCATAATAACTTGCTTAGGATGAAGCCATGAAGTCTTTTATAAAGAGCATAGTGCCTTTCATATTTGTTTTCTTTTTGCTTTCCACCCCAGCCTTTACTGGTGAACCTACGGCGAAAGAAATCCTGGACCGGATCGATAAGATGTGGCGGGGCGAATCCAGTTCTGGTGAAGTGACTATGGAGATTGTCACTGCGCATTGGAAGCGGTCGCTTACTATGGACGTATGGTCTCTTGGCAAGGAGTATTCCCTGGTAAAGATTACCGCACCCCTTAAGGAAAAAGGGGTGGCCACACTAAAGGTAGAAAAAAATATATGGAATTACCTTCCCAAGATTAATCGGGTGATCAAGATACCCGGTTCTATGATGATGGCCAGTTGGATGGGCAGCCATTTTACCAATGACGATTTGGTAAAAGAGAGCACCTTTGTGGATGATTATACCTATAGACTTTCCTTTAGCGGTCTGCGCGGGGGACAGTTTATTTATGAGATTGAGTGTATCCCCAAACCCGAGGCGGCAGTGGTCTGGGGAAAGGTGGTCATTATTGTCCTAAAAGAAGACCTTATCCCCCTCAAAGAACTATTCTATGATGAAGACGGCACTCTCATGCGCACCATGGCCTTTAGCGAGGTCCGTTCCTTTGGACGAAGGACGGTCCCATCCGTAACCACCTTAGTCCCGGCGGACAAACCAGACGAACTAACCCGGATTACCTATAACCGCTTACAATTCGGTATAGATGTAGATGAGGAATTTTTCAGTTTGAGAAACTTGAAACGGTAGCTCCTTATGGTCATCATCAAGCTTGCCTGGCGTAATCTCTGGCGCAACGTGCGGCGTACCCTCATCACCATTTCGGCCATGTCCCTCGCGCTCGGTATTATGATCCTTACGATTTCTCTGGTTGAGGGCATGCACCGCCAGATGGTGCACTATGCCACGAGACTCTTTGCCGGCGACATACAAATAAACAAAAAGGGTTACTTTGAAAGCAAGGATATCTACGATTACCTCAGCGGTGGGGGAGCGGATATATTATCGGCCGTAAGAAGACCCGGCCTTCATGCCTCTCCCAGACTTTTTGGAAGCGGCCTGGCCAGTTCGGGAGAGAACTCGATCGGGGTTATGCTGTGGGGTATTGACCCACAGCAAGAGCGCCGGGTAACCGAGCTGAATAGCCATCTTCTGAAAGGTGGGTTTCTCACGAGCCGCTCCGGCAACGAGGTGGTGCTTGGAAAGATGTTGGCAGAAAGTCTCAAGGTCGATGTCGGTGACGAATTGGTTATTTTGACCCAGGCCGCGGATGGTTCGCTGGGAAACGAAATTTTCTATGTGCGCGGTGTACTCCAGAGTATTGGTGATGAAATCGACCGGGGTGCAGTAATCATGGGCATTGATGAGCTTGGAAAGCTCCTGGTCCTTCCAGATAAGGTGCATGAGATTGCCATATCGTTGAACCGGCCGGAGATGGTTGACGGGATCCAAGCTCAATTAGAAAAAATTCTGGAAGGCAAGGGTGTCGAGGTCCTCACCTGGAAAGAGATTTTCCCCCAGATAAAAGAGATGCTGGAATTGAACCAGGTCTGGATGTACATCATGCTGCTGATCGTTTTTGGGTTGGCCTCGCTGGGAGTGCTCAATACCATGCTCATGGCCCTTTTTGAACGCACCAGAGAGTTTGGATTAGTTATGGCGCTTGGACTCCGGCCGCTATCTATCGTAGGTATGATTCTTCTGGAGACTTTACTTCTGAGCCTGCTGAGCACTGTGGTTGGGGCAGCAGTGGGAATAGGGTTAAGCTCGTATCTGGCCGCGCATGGCTGGAACCTAAGCCGCTTCTCGGAGGGATTTAGTATGTCCGGGCTTACCGTTAGCACCACTATCTATGCGCATCTCAGCATGGAAGGGGTGTTGGCTTCCATTATTTGTATGATCCTGGTATCTCTTGTCGCAGCGTTTTACCCGGCCATCAAGGCCGCCCGGCTTGAACCGGTGAGTGCCTTAAGTACCGTGGGTTAGTCATATATGAAAACCGTTTGGATTTTAATGAAACTGGCCTGGCGTAATCTCTGGCGTAACGTGCGGCGTACACTGATCACCATGGTCGCTATCGGTTTGGGGCTGGCCCTGGCCATGATTTCCATTGGTTTGGGGGATGGGGGTCATGAACAGATGATAGAAAGCGGGGTGCGTATGGGGGCCGGACACATAACCGTGCAACCTTTGGGCTATCAGAAGAATCCCTCAAATGACAAGATAATTACCGATGACGCCCTTATAATGGAGGCACTTAAAGATATTCCGCATGTCAGGGAGGCTTCCCTGCGAATTGTGGGGAAGGGCCTGATCAGTTCCGCCGCAAACTCCTCCGGGATTGCCTTCCGGGCGGTTGATCCCGGCAAAGTAGGGGATAAGTCGCTCCTGGCTCCCCATCTTATTTCCGGAGATTATCTCGCGGCGGGGGAGGCCGGGGGCATCCTCATCGGTGAAAAACTGGCACAGAAACTGAAGGTTTCCGTAGGCAAGAAGGTAGTCCTCATGGGGCAGGATGCCTCCCGGGAGGTGAGCAGCGCCCTTTTTCGCGTAAAAGGTATTTACAAAACGGGTGTATCGGACCTGGACGGCTACTTTTGTCTTATTTCCCTAGAGGGGGCTCGACAGTTTTTAGGATTGGAACAGGGGATTACCCAGGTCGCGGTCTATCTGGATAGTCAGTTTGAGGTGGAAAAGGCGCTTCCTATTTTGCGCTCAAGATTGGGTTCCCTGCCGGTTGAGGTGCTTCCCTGGCAAGAGGTAATGCCTGATCTCTTAAGGTTTGTTCAATTGGACGACGCCGGGAATTATTTTTTTCTGGGGATTATATTGGTGATTGTGGCCCTGGGTATTCTCAATACTATTTTGATGTCGGTCCTGGAGCGTACCCGTGAGTTCGGAATGATGCTTGCCCTGGGGCTGAGCCCCCGCTTTCTTTTTCTTATGATTATTTTCGAGACCACTCTCTTGGCCCTGCTGAGTATGGTACTGGGCGGTGGTTTAGGTTTTGGTGGTCACCACTATTTTGCCACGGTTGGCCTTGATCTTACCGGGCTTACGCCGGAGAGGCTTACTCTTGCCGGCACTATAATAAGTCCCATCCTCTATTCTCACTTAAGACTTATGCGGATAGTTGGGCTTCTTATTATAATCTTTTTAGTTACTCTCATTACCGGGCTGTATCCGGCCGTTAAAGCCAGCCGGTTGTCGCCAATCAAGGCAATTTATCAATACTGAGCGAGGTCCATGTGGAGATAGTTAAGGTCGAGAACCTGCGTAAAATCTACCGCCAGGATGACCTGGAAATTCAGGCACTTTCCGGGATCAATCTCTCGCTTGAATCAGGCGAATTTACGGTGGTGGCCGGGCCGTCCGGCTCCGGGAAGAGCACGCTTCTGCATCTTATTGGTGGTCTCGATCGGCCCACGGAAGGCAGAATCCTGTTAGGGGGTGAAGATATTACCCGTCTGGGCAAGGGCAGGCTGAGCCAACTGAGGCTCAGCAAAATAGGCTTTATTTTCCAAAGCTATAATCTGATACCGGTCCTTACTGCGTATGAGAATGCCGAATTCATTTTATTACTCCAGGGTATGCCTTACCAGAAACGAAGGCAGCATGTAATGGAGCTACTGGAAGAGGTCGGCCTCAAGGGCCTTGAGAGCCGGAGACCGTATGAGATGAGTGGCGGCCAGCAGCAGCGAGTGGCCGTGGCCCGGGCCTTGGCCAGTAATCCTGACCTTGTGCTTGCCGATGAGCCTACCGCAAACCTTGATTCAAAAACCGGCCTGGCCTTAATCGACATGATGCTGGACATGAATAAAACAAGAGGAGTAACCTTTCTTATTTCTACCCATGATACCCGGGTTATGGATAAAGCGCGGAGAGTTATTCTGCTGAAAGATGGCCAGATTAGTTCAGATGTACGGGTTGGTGAGAGTCTTGCTCAAAATAACACCTCGCCTTGAAAGACTGATTATTCCCGGCTGGTTGGTTTTCCTGCTTTTGGTTCCCATCCCGCCTGTCCAGGCGGAAGACGCTTTCCAGACAGACTTTACCGGCTACTTTGACAACCTTTTAACCCTTAAAAGTTATTATTCCCACCCTACCATTGAGGATCGGGTGCAACCAACGGATATACAGCGCCTGCGGCTGATGTGGGAAGGAAGCTGGAAGAGGCTTTCCTACGAGGCACATTATGAACATCTCATGGCCGTTAGGCGTACATCAGCAGAAGCCATCGGGACTTCCGGTCGGGTGGAGAGGGTTTCGGCCGCCTTTCGGTATTTAGACCTGGATTGGAATATTGAGACGCAAGAGCATTTCACCTGGGATCACCAGCTTGATCGGCTTAATGCAAAAATTGACCTTGGTTTTGCAGATATTACCGTGGGACGTCAGGCTATAAGCTGGGGGGTAGGGTATCTCTGGTCTCCGGTCGATCTGCTTACCACCTTCTCGCCTTTACAGATTAATCGCGATTACAAAGCCGGTGTTGATGCCGTGTTTTTCGATCTTCCCCTTGGTCCATTTCAGGAAGCGTATTTGGCATATGCGCCTGATGAGAATTGGGATAATTCAGCCCTCCTGGCCAGGCATCGACTGCGCCTCGGTGCCGTCGATGTAGCCGTTATGGGGGGCTGGACAATTTCTGATTACGTGCTGGGGGGCGAGATAAACGCTGATATAAAGGGTATAGGTATGAGGATGGAAGTCACCCATACCTGGCCGGAGGACACCAGCCGCTTTATAAGGGCCCTTTTCGGCCTTGATTATCAATGCACCTCAGATTTCTTTTTGCAGCTTGAGTATTTCTATAACGGCTTCGGGACCAGTGATCCAGAAGGCTACTCTGACGTTAGTGCCGCACCCCGCTTTTTACGCGGCGAAATATTTAATACCGCCCACCATTACCTGGGGGTCAACGGCCGATATCAGCTCACTCCACTCGTTATCCTCCACGGAAGCGCTATTATAAACCTGAACGATGGAAGCGCCTTACTGGAGCCGGCCTTAATTTACTCCCTCAGCAATAACGCTGAAATTCGTCTGGGGGCCATCTTGGCCCTCGGGAAGAGACCCCATGACAGCCTTCGTAGCGAGTTTGGCGCTTACCCACACCTGGGCTTCGGGGAACTCATATTTTACTTTGGCCGGTGAGTAAGGTAATCTGGTTTCCCAGGGTCAGGGCCGGGTCAGCAGGGGCTTGTCGAGAGGAGGGTTTTGCGGAAAGTTATCCGCTTTCGCAAATTGGGAAAATTATGCGCTTAGGCCCGGGGTTACTGCCGGAATTAATCTTCTGCCAGCTTAGTGGCACATCGTTTCTTTTGCCTTTTCACCTTTATTACAGTCATCGCATATAGCAATGAACTGGCCGTCTTCGATCTCCACTAAGTGAAAAGGCTTGTCCGACGCCTGCGTATGCCCGCAGTCAAAGGTACCACAGCCGTATTGAAGCAGGGTGCAAACTACGACCTTTGCTACAAAATACGGGCAACTCCTTTCTTTCTTGCTCATGAACACCATCATCACCTCCTTGTGATTGTCGATGCCATTCCTTAAATATGCCCGCTGTTTTTTACTGCTCCTAATTTATCGTTTCGGCTGAAAGAAAGACCACGATAAATATTTTTTTGCATTTTTTTGGATAGAGCCAATGCTAATAGATTGATTTAAGGGCAACTTTATGTACAGTTGTCAAAGACTTGACGGTTAACAGAACTTTGACGTCCCAATATCTCGGAAGCCCATTACTGGTTAGTGAGCTTAATTACTTTTAAAAACAGCAAGTTAGGACGGAATAGTATGCCTGGCATATTCTTTGCTCACTTATGGGTAAATTTTTTATTCGGGGAGATATGGGTATGGCGGAGAAGGAGAAGAAAGAAGCTGAGGGAACAGAGGAGGCCGGAGAAGAGAAGCCAAAGAAAGGAAAATTGTTTTCCCTGATTATTATCGTCGTCATTGTCTTGGCCCTTTCTGCCGGCGGATACCTTGCCTATACCATGTATATCGGGCCTAAATTTATACACCAGGACAAAAAGGCCGCTGTTGCTAAAGACAAGAAGACAGAAGGAGCACAGAAGGTGGGAGTATTTCTGCCTCTGGATCCCTTTATCGTCAATCTTCTTATAGACGGAGAAGGGGCGAGATATCTAAAGATGAAGATAGACCTGGAGCTTGAAGGCGAAGATGAAAAAGTTAAGGCTGAGGCCGAAAAACATATTCCACAGTTGCGGGATACTATCATTATGCTTCTTACAAGCAAAAGGTATGAAGAGGTAATGACCCTGGAAGGAAAGATCAGGTTACGCGATGAGATCATAATACGCGCCAACCATTATCTGGGAAAGAATAAGGTTAAAGGGGTCTATTTCAGCGAATTTGTTATTCAGTAAATATTTTCTGAAGAAAGGGTTACTAGACAAATGAGTAAAGTTTTAAGCCAGGAAGAGGTCGACGCCCTTTTAAAGGGAATGTCGGGCGGGGAAATTGAGACGGAGCCCGAGGAAGTATCTGCCCCGTCCGGGCATGAATTATACGATTTTGTAAATCAGAACCGGGTCATCAAGACCAAAATGCCGACGTTTGACGCGCTGAATGATCAATTTGCCCGGAATTTTCGTGTTACCCTGACCACCATGCTCAGACGTATAGTCGATATGTCTGCCCAGCCCCTAGAGGTGCTTAAGTTTGGCGATTTCGCCAAAAATCTGCCTGTACCCACCAGTCTTCATATCTTCAAGATGGAGCCCTTGCGCGGCAATGCCCTGTTCGTTATTGATTCCCGGCTGGTATTTTATTTGGTGGAGTGTTTCCTCGGCGGTTCGGGAAAGGGCCGCACCAAGGTTGAAGGCCGGGAGTTTACATCTATTGAACAGAAATTAATAAGCCGCGTAGTTCATCTGGCCTATGCTGATCTGGAAAAGGTCTGGCATCCGGTCCACACGGTGAAGATTCAATATGTGCGCAGTGAAATAAATCCCCAGTTTGCGCGCATAGTCCATCCTAACGATCCTCTGATTATTTCCCGCCATACGGTTGAGATGGATGAGTTCTCCGGGCAGATCTCTATATGCATACCTTTTGCCAACATAGAACCCATTAAGACCAAGCTCATGGCTTCTTTTCAAAAAGAGCAGCAGGAGGTTGATCCCTATTGGTTTCAACAGGTGCGCGATTCGATACGAAAAATCCAGGTGGGGTTACGGGTTGAACTGGGCAAAACCACTATGAGCGCCAACGATGTGGCGAGGCTTACCACGGGGGATATAATCCGTCTGAATAAAGACCTGGGCGAACCTCTATCGGTTGACGTGGAAGGGGTTCCAAAATTCAATGCCTATGCCGGGATATGTAAGGGGAACAAGGCCTTTCAACTATTAGAAGACGTTTCTGCCGATTGAAAATACGGAGGTAAAAATGGGCGAAGAAGATATTGAACAATTAACTTCTCAAGATCCGGATGCCGCACCTGATGAAGCTCATAAAGCCGAAGCAGAGAGCGGAAGCGCTTCGGCAGACATGGACTGGGATGCGGCACTTGCAGAGGCAAAGGCGGCAGAAGCCGGGAAACAGCAGGTTGGAGAAACAGGAGCAGAAGAGACTGCGCCTGTATCTAAAGAAGAACCGGCGGGTAATATTGAGTCACCCCACTTTGATGATTTTAGCGGCAAGAGATCCATGCAAAGAGGTGACCGCAGCCTGGATTTTCTCCTGGATATTCCGCTCGAAGTAAGCGTGGAGTTGGGCCGGACACGCATGGTTATTAATGATCTTCTCCAGATGGGCCAGGGCGCCATTATCGAATTAAATAAGCTGGCCGGTGAACCGGTAGAGGTGTATGTCAGTGGAAGGCTGCTCGGCAAGGGAGAAGTAGTGGTGGTTGACGATAAATTTGGGGTCAGATTAACGGAAATTATCAGCCCGACAGAGCGGGTCAGGAACCTGGGGTAAAGAGATGTTTATGTTCCAGAGAGACAGGCAAATCTTAATGATTTTGATTTTGGTTTTGGCCTTGCCCTCCATGGCGTTAGGCTCCCCGGCCTCAACCGCCGACAGTGGCACTGATGTGCCCGGTCTGATCGGCGTCCTATTCAAGATGATCTTTGCCCTGGCCATGGTTTTGGGCCTGTTTTTCCTGGCTCTGCACGGCGCGCGAAAGTTAAGGGCACTGCAGGAAAAGGCCTGCGGCTGTAATCTTATCAAGATACTGGCGACCAAGGGTATCGCACCGAAGAAGTACGTTTCGGTTATTGAAGTGGGCGGTGAAATAATAGTGCTGGGCATGTCGGAAAGCAGCGTAAGTCTCCTGACCAGGATGGACAGAGCACAAATCCTTCCCTCCTCAGGAGGGCCGGGAGAGGACAAAGATGAGAGCGATAAAAAAGCCCTTTTTCGTTTTCTCATGCCTCGCTAACTATGCGGAAGTTTAAGGAAGGTCTGGTCATCATGAGACGTCCGGGACAGCTCATAGTATTAGTAATAGTTATCCTTCTGGCCATTCTTCTTATTGAGAAGACTGCCCATGCCGTCTCCGTTCCTACGCTCAAGTTTGGATTGGAGGAAGCCGACAGCCCGAAGAAGGTTTCGGTATTGCTCCAGATACTGCTCTTGCTTACGGTTTTTTCACTGGCGCCGGCTATCTTGCTTATGATGACGTCCTTTACACGGCTGGCCGTAGTTTTTTCATTCCTCCGGCACGCGGTCGGCACCCAGCAAACGCCGCCGAACCAGATAATAATTGGATTATCTATTTTTCTAACCTTTTTTATTATGGCGCCGGTCTGGCAAACTGTGCAGGAGCAGGCGTTACAGCCCTATATGGCTGAAGAGATAACCCAGGCCGAGGCCCTGGATCAGGCGCTGCTGCCTATCCGTAACTTTATGTTCAAGCACACTCGCGAAAAGGATCTCTCCTTATTTGTCAATATTGCCAAGATAGAACGGCCGCAGAATAAGGAAGATGTTCCCACCACGGTTTTGATACCGGCCTTTATGATCAGTGAACTAAAAACGGCCTTTCAGATCGGGTTTATTCTTTATATTCCGTTTCTGGTCATTGATATGGTAGTAGCCAGCGTGCTCCTTTCCATGGGCATGATGATGCTGCCGCCGGTTATGGTCTCGCTGCCGTTTAAACTCCTTTTATTTGTCCTGGTAGATGGCTGGTATCTGATCGTGGGTTCGTTAGTCAAAAGTTTTGCATGAGGCGGGTTATGACTCCGGAATTTGCCATAGGTATAGCCAAGGATGCCATTGAGGTCACTCTACTTATTTCCCTGCCCATCCTGGGTATCGGGATGGTCGTGGGCCTGGCGGTCAGTATCTTCCAGGCCGTTACTCAAATTCAGGAGATGACGCTCTCTTTCGTCCCCAAGATAGTGGCGGTCATGCTGGCGCTGCTGGCCTTTTTCCCGTGGATTATGAATAAACTGACCGTTTTTACGGAAAATTTAATTATCAATATTCCACAATATATCAGGTAAAAACTCTATGATAGATGGTTTCCTGCTCGATTGGACGTTACAACAATTTCAGGTGTTTATCCTGATTCTGGTACGTGTTGCGGCTATTATATTTATGATGCCTGTTATCGGGGCCAAGGGCGTGCCTAACTTAGCGAAAGCCGGGCTCTGTCTGATCGTCAGTCTTGTCCTCCTCCCTGTGGTCCAGATTGAGCCCAAGGTTTTTCCTGATGACGTCTTTCCCATGGGGTTGCTTTTGGTCAAAGAGATGTTTGTGGGATTTACCCTCGGCCTTGTCCTTAAACTGGTCTTTGCCGGAATCCAACTGGCCGGGCAGATGGTCGGCTTCCAGATGGGTTTTGGTGTGGCCCAGGTTATGGACCCACAGATGGGGCAGCAATCTCCTGTTTTGGCCCAGTTGGGGTACCTGGTGAGTTTATTGATATTTTTAGCCGTGGATGGGCATCATATGTTCTTTCAAACCTTGACGTACAGCTTCAGTATCCTCCAGCCCGGTGAAATGAATCTTACGGAGGGGGTTTATAACCGGATATTGCTGAGCAGCGGGGGGATGTTCATTATTGCGGTCAAGGTGATGGCGCCGGTTATGGCTATCCTCCTCTTTACGCAGGCAGCCCTGGGTATCCTGGCCAAGGCCGTCCCGCAGATGAACTTACTGATTGTTAGCTTCCCTCTTACTATCGGCATAGGCCTTTTTTTCTTTGGCCTGTCCATGCAGGTTATGGGGCCGTTTTTTATCCGGACTATACATGAAGCAGGAAATCTTTTGCCGGTGTTGATACGGGGGTTTAAAGGTTAGATGGCCGAGGAATCCTTCCAGGAAAAAACCGAAAAGGCAACCCCGCGGCGCAGGGAAGAGGCCCGCAAGAAAGGACAGGTAGCCCGCAGCCGGGAGGTTTCCGCGGTTTTGGTTGTGTTGACGGGTTTTATTACCCTGTATGCGTGTCACACTTATGTTTACCACTCTATCCGGGGGATGATGGTTTATTTTCTAAGGCAGGCCGCAGATGTAGAGATCAACCGGGCAACCATAGGCGCGCTCGGATTCACTGCCGTTCAATATCTGGGCCTGATCGCAGGGCCGATCCTTCTGACCGTGTTCCTGATGGCCTTTCTGGCGAATTATCTGCAAGTCGGATTCGTCTTTAGCACTGAAAATCTGCAGCCAAAGCTATCCAAAATCAACCCCTGGAGCGGACTTAAGCGCATCTTTTCCATACAGGCGGTAGCAGAGCTTTTTAAGTCCATAGCCAAGATAGCTATTGTGGGATACATGGCGTATCGTACGGTCAAGGGAGAAATGCCGCGCGTTCTCCCGCTGATGGATGCCGAGATCGGACAGATTCTCGGTTACGTAAGTATGGTTTCCTTTAAGATTTTTTTAAACACTTGTTTGGTGATGCTGCTCCTGGCGGCTTTGGACTACGCCTTTCAGCGCTGGGAATTTGAGAGGAAGATCAGGATGACCAAGCAGGAGATCAAGGAAGAGTTCAAGCAGACCGAAGGCGACCCTCTGATTAAGTCACGGATCAGAAGCATTCAAAGGGAAATGGCCAGACGCCGGATGATGGCCGCTGTGCCCAAGGCGGATGTAGTTATAACCAACCCCACCCATCTGGCCGTAGCTCTCCAGTATCGGGTAGGAGAGTCGGACGCGCCGGAAGTGGTAGCCAAGGGGGCCGGGCTGATTGCAGAAAAAATCAAAGAGATCGCCATGGAGAATAACGTGCCGCTGGTTGAGGACAAACCGCTGGCCCAGATTCTATATAAGACAGTGGAGATCGGCCAGATGATCCCGCCTAATTTGTATCAGGCGGTAGCAGAGATACTGGCCTATGTATATCGGCTGAAGAATAAGGCATTTGCCGCCGGATAAGGAGTAATTATGGCTGATCAGGTACGAAGCCCCGCCGTGAGCCTGCCGTCATTAGATAGCGGGAATCTCGTTATGGCTGTCGGGGTAGTGGGCATCCTGCTGGTGATGATCGTTCCCCTGCCGCCTTTTGTTTTGGACATCCTTCTCACCTTCAGCCTGACCTTTGGCCTGGTCATTCTGCTCATGGCCATGTATAGCACCAGTCCTCTTGATTTTTCTGTTTTTCCGTCTTTGCTTCTGATTACCACCCTCTTTCGCCTGTCTTTAAATGTGGCCTCGACCCGCCTCATCCTTTCCTATGGCAATGAGGGGGCAGAGGCCGCCGGACGGGTCATCAAGGCCTTCGGGACCTTTGTAATCGGAGGGAACTATGTCATAGGGGCCATTGTCTTTATTATCATGGTGGTTATTAATTTTGTGGTAATCACCAAGGGCGCGGGGCGCATAGCCGAGGTAGCGGCCCGTTTTACCCTGGACGCCATGCCCGGAAAACAGATGAGTATAGATGCAGACTTAAACGCCGGCCTTATAGATGATCGCGAGGCCAGGCGCAGAAGGGCGGAGATTGCCAGGGAGTCGGAATTCTATGGGGCTATGGACGGCGCCAGCAAGTTTGTACGCGGGGAAGCTATCGCCAGTATCATCATTATATTTGCAAATATCCTGGGCGGCATACTTATCGGTGTTTTTCAGAAGGGCTTGCCGGTGGTAGGCGCAGTACAGAATTACACGTTACTTACCATCGGCGATGGCCTGGTAGCGCAGATACCGGCCCTGGTCATTTCTACGGCTGCGGGCATACTGGTAAGCCGGGCGGCGTCTGAAGTAGGTATGGGAAGGGAATTCGCCAGTCAGTTCGGATCTCAGATACAGGCCATGGGCGTCGCGTCAGGCATCATCTTTTTCTTCGGTTTGATACCGGGACTGCCGCACATTCCCTTTATTCTTTTTTCCGTAGCAATCGGCTCGCTGGCTTTTTTTCTCTACCGTAGCAGGCAAGTCTCTGAAGCCCGGGTCAGAGAAGAGGCCTCACCGGCCAAACCAACGAGGGAGCCGGAGATTGTGGAAAGTCTTCTTCCTCTGGATACGCTCTCTTTAGAGGTTGGTTATGGTCTCATCCCTTTAGTGGATGAAAAACAAGGCGGCGATCTCCTGGAAAGAATCCGGGCGCTCCGCCGGCAGTTTGCCCTGGATGTGGGCCTTATTGTCCCGCCTATCCATATACGGGATAACCTGCAGTTAAAACCCGGGAACTATGCCGTGCTTATCAGAGGGATTGAAGTGGCGCGCGGTGAATTATTGCCCGGATACCATTTAGCCATGGATGCCGGAGAAGTAAAACGCAAAGTAGAGGGCATCCCCACTACCGAGCCGGCCTTTAATCTGCCTGCCCTGTGGATTACGGATAAAGTCAAGGAGGAGGCGCAACTGGCGGGTTATACGGTAGTGGATATGGCGACGGTTGTGGCTACGCATTTAACCGAAGTCATCCGCAGCCATGCCGATGAACTGCTCGGGCGTCAGGAAGTTCAGAAGTTACTGGATAATCTCGCCAAGACCAATTCCAAGGCAGTGGAAGAAGCCAATACCGTTTTTTCCCTGGGCGGGTTGCAGAAGGTCCTGCAGAATCTTTTGCGGGAAAGGATATCTATACGGGATCTGCTCACTGTTGTAGAGACCATAGCGGACCATGCCCCGATTACCAAAGACCCGGACATCCTTACCGAATATGTACGCCAGAAACTGGCCCGGTCCATCACCAAGGAATTTTTGACCCCGGAGGGGACATTACCGGTGCTGGCGTTGAGCCAGAATATCGAAGATGTGTTGCGGGAAGGGATACAGAGGACAGAGCAAGGCACCTTCCTTTCCATTGAGCCCAATCTGGCCCAGCGTATCATCAATTATATCAACCGGGGCGCAGAGCAATGCCTGGTGCTCAATTATCAACCCATTGTTCTTTGTTCACCCATTGTCAGGCGGCATTTGCGGCGGTTGGTGGAGAGGTTTATTCCTAACGTACTTATTCTTTCACATAACGAGTTGTCATCTGATATGAAAGTCCAATCTGTGGGGATAATAGAACTCGGCCATGAAGATTAAGCGGTACGAAGCCAGGGACATTAACGCAGCGGTGCAGATGGTCAAAAGTGAGTTGGGACCGGAAGCTATTATCCTTTCTACAAAGAGACTCAGGAAGGGTAACGGGTTGTTAGGAGGCACGGGGAAATCCATGGTAGAAGTAGTGGCGGCCATAGACTACGAGCCCCGGGATCCCATGGTGAATACCGCTTCCCTGCCTGAAAAACGCAGTGCTGATTATCTTCCCGGGCCGATAAACCATCAGTTAATAAATAGTCAATTACCGGAAGTATCCGCTCTTCGGGCCGAGGTTGCCGGTCTGAAAAGGATGATCCAGAGGGCGGTCGAGCCCCGGCCGGAGATGCGCCGTGGCGGGCAGGCTGGCCTGTCTGCCGGGACGGCACAGGCCAGCGGGCCATTAAATCAGGCAGTAGATACCCTGACCGCCTATCTCGAATCTATCGGCCTGGAATCCGCTCTGGTCTGTTCTTTGCTGGAGGGCGCGGGGCTGGATGGGAGAGCCGATCCGGCTGAATCATCTGCCAGGCTCAGAGACATAATAACCGGGCGGTTGCTGGATCAAATCGTTCTGGGGCGATGGGATGAAGAAAAAGCAAACCATCCCTGCGTCTGGGCCTTTATCGGTCCTACGGGTGTGGGTAAGACCACTACCTGTGCCAAGCTGGCCGCCCATTTTGCTTTAAAGGAGAAGAAAAGGGTGGCCCTGATTTCGGCGGATAATTATCGTATCGCGGCTTCCGAACAGCTCAAAACTTACGCTCATATCCTGGGGGTGCCCTTTACGGCTGTCTTTAAAGACCAGGATCTGTCACGGGCCATTAACCGGAATCAGGATAAAGACATAATCCTGATTGATACGGCCGGCCGAAGCCCGCATCATGAAGAACACATGCAGGAGATGGCCAGATATATTTATGCCCACCCGGCTATCGAAGGGCAGCTCGTGGTCAGCGCCACCACGCAGAACGGCGTCATAGAGGATATACTTACGAAGTACCTGGCCCTGTCGGTTAAGGGTTGTATTTTTTCCAAGATCGACGAGTCCCGCTTTTATGGCCCGATATTTAATCAGGCGGTGCGTTTCAAAGCACCTGTTTTTTATTTTACTACCGGCCAGCGGGTGCCCGAGGATATAGAGACAGCTACGCGTAAGAGACTGATAGATCTGTTATGGAGCGAATTACGTGAAGGAGTTTAGGGAGAATAATTATGGATCAGGCTGTGGGTCTGAGAAGTAGGTTGAAGTCATCACCCTATATGCCGTCCGATATAGGCAGGTCCAATTCTTGTGCGGAGGACCATATCCCCAGGGTAATTTCCTTTACCAGCGGGAAAGGCGGCGTAGGCAAGACTAATGTGGTGGCTAACCTGGCCTTTGCCTTATCCAGGCAGGGCAAGAGGGTGTTAGTGCTGGATGCCGATCTGGGCCTGGCCAATATTGATATATTGCTGGGATTAGCGCCCAGGTACACCATGCGCCATGTCTTTTCCGGTGAGAAGACGCTGGATGAGATTTTAGTCGAGGGGCCCGGCGGCATGCGGATTATGCCGGCCAGTTCCGGGGTTCAGGAACTGGCCGACCTCTCGGAGAGTCAGAAACTGTATCTGCTTAACGAACTCGAAGGGCTGCGCAATTGTATAGATATCCTGATTATTGACACAGCCGCCGGTATTTCTTCGAATGTGGTCTATTTCAATTTAGCATCCCACGAGAGGGTGGTTATAGTCACCCCCGAGCCCACATCCATCGCCGATGCTTATGCCTTAATCAAGATTCTTTTCACTAAACATGACATCAAGCGATTTAGTATCCTGGTAAATCTGGCTGTTACAGAGGCCGAAGCCGAGTCAGTTTTTAAGAGGTTAAGTATGGTGACAGACAGATTTCTGGGGAGCATGTCTCTGGATTACTGGGGCCTTATACCTCACGATGCGTGTATTCCCAGGGCCGTTAAAAAACAAAGAGTGGTGGTTGACTTATATCCGGAGGCCTCTTCCAGTAAACGATTTGTGGAGCTGGCCCAACGGATCTGCAACCAGACCTGCGACGACTGGTCGGACGGAAATATCAAATTTTTCTGGAAAAATTTATTACAAGTCCCGGGGGCCTTATGAAAAAGTATAATGCTAATGCTGCCAGATTAAAAGACTATACCCAGTATTATTTCAAGGGTGAAAAGGCTGTAGATGCCAAACAGAGGGAGGAATTGATTATTAAATATACTCCTTTAATTAAATATCTGGCTGGCAAACTGGCCATGCGCCTGCCCGCGCATGTCTCTATGGATGATCTTGTCAGTTCAGGGACGATAGGACTTATTGACGCTATAAATAAATTCGACCCCGGTAAGAATATTCAATTCAAAACCTACGCGGAGTTTCGCATACGCGGGGCTATGTTGGATGAGTTGCGTTCTCTGGATTGGGTGCCTCGCTCGGTGCGTCGCAAGATTGCCGATATAGAGAAGGCATACAACGCCTTGCAAAAAGAACTGGGCAGGCCGGCCGAGGACGAGGAGGTAGCAGGCAGATTAGGCCTTTCTCTGGCGGACTTTTATCATTTGATTGATACGGTAAAGGGAGTATCGCTAACTGATCTAAACATAATACGCCGGAGGACATCCGAGGATTCTGACGATGATTTTTTTGAAATCGTGGCGGACGGGAGGCAGAGCGATCCTTTTATTTCACTCGGTCTGGCGCAACTGCGGGATATAATCGCCGGCGCCATTGACGAACTGCCGGAAAAAGAGAGATTGGTGGTTTCGCTCTATTATTATGAGGACTTAACTATGCGGGAGATAGGGGAGATCATGGGATATACCGAGTCGCGGATTTCACAGATGCATACCAAGGCCACCCTTCGCCTCCGCGGCGCTCTCCTGGGGCATTTCAACTGGGGAGCATAACCTGATAGTATAGGACGCAGATGAACGCAGATTTACAGGATTTTAAAGATGACGACTTCGGTAAAAAAAGTTTTTTACGTACTGAACAAATATAGAGCAGATAATTTGAGAAAGTATTTTTCTGCGGATATCTGCGAAAATCTGCGTCCTAATTAAAATAATCAGTGACTGATATGAGCGATACAGACAAAGACAAAGAATATCTGGAAAAAGAAACACGAGATCCGGACAACCAGCCGGAAGAACAAGAGGAAGGCCATGACCTTGCCCCCGGCGATATCCCTATTGCCGCTGAGTCCGGGGAAGGTGAGACCAGGGACGAAGAGCCTCCAGAATCCGGCCCGGCCTCTACAGAAGAAGAAACGGCGGCCGAAGCCGGGGCAACTGTATCTGTAAAGAGCGCAGAAGCCGAGACAGAGGCCGGGGCCGGAGACGAAAGCAAGGACAAAGAGGAAGAGGGAAAGGGAGAGGAAGGCGAAGGAAAAGGCGAAGAAAAAACATCGGCTGAGGTCGTTTATAGCGGTTTGGCGGGCAAGATATTAAACTTCTCCAGGACCGTTTGGGGAAGGGGTAAGCCATTTCTTGCCCGTGTTGTTCCTCCATCCATTTGGAGGTTTGCAGGCCAAAACAAGAAAGTAGTATTTATTATTTTGGCTTGTTTTTTGATCCTGGGCACGGCTGTATCCTCTTTCCTGTTAGGCAGGAGATATGATAGCCATTCCAGCCTATCGGGGGAGAAAAGGGCTCAAGCTGTGTTCAAGGGAGAGAGGTATAGTTTAAAACCATTTTTGATTCCATTTAATGAAGGCGGGACGGATGTTTTCTTGAGAGTGCGGGTTGATTTTGTGACAGAGGAGGGCGTAGTGCCGGAGATCAGGAGAAAAGAATTGATGTTACGTGAGGCGATTTATACTTTTTTCCTTTTTAAGAAGCTCGATGCAGTGCAGCAGGGGCAAAAAGATAAGGCCCTTGCGGATGAGCTGTGCCGGGTTTTAAATAATTATTTAAAACCGAAGAAAATACAGAAGATACTGTTTGTGGATTATATTTTTACCTGACATCCTAATAAGCTTTCAGCGGTTAGCCATCAGCCGTCAGAAAAACCTAAGATAAACAGCAAGCATATTAAGCTGAAAGCTGATAGCTAAAAGTTTTAGGGAGGGATGGGGATGGATGAATATTCCATTAATCCTGCTCCGGGGATCAGGCAACCTCAGCCCGTAGAAAAATCTCCTAACCCAAAGGAATCTACACAGCGTAAGCAGGCGATACGGGACAGACCGCGCGAGCGCAAAGACGAGGCTGAAGCCGAGAACGGTCAGGGAAAGACGGGCGAGGAGAAAAAAGATCCGGAGAAAGAGCAGGGCAAGATTATCGATGTGATAGCTTAGAAAGGCCCAAAGCTCAAAGCTGAAAGCTGAAGGCTGATCGGCATGAACTTATCTAAAGGAGCATAGACCCGTGGATCGTTTCAGTAGCGTAGAAACCTTAATGATTGTTCAGGTCGGGATCGAGATTATCCTGGTCCTGGTTGTGATTTTCTTATTGCTTAAGTTCAGGGAAACTCGCTTTGGCCGGTTAAATCATGGTATCGAAAATGTCTCCGGACTAATCCATGAAACGGAGAAGATTTGCAGGACATTGGCGAACAATCTAAACGAGAAAAGGGCGCTGGCTGATAAGTTGCTGTCCGATATGGATCATAGGATAGGAGAGCTGCGCAAAATATCAGAGAGGGCGGCTGAATCGACCGGATGCCAGATTTCTACTCCCCATAAACAGGCTGCGGTCCCATATACAAATGTCGTGGAACTGTCGCGTTACGGACTTTCTGCGGATGAAATTGCCGAGCGATTATCAATGACCATGGGAGAGGTAGAATTGGTTTTGGGGCTGGCCATGGAGAAAAGAGAGGCTAACAATAGTCGATAGCAAGCAGTCGGGAGTCGGGTGTCGGATAAAAACGTTCGAAATGTTCGAAACGTTCGAACGTCGAACGACTCGAACGCCGAACATTGAAGGCCTTAAGCTGAAGGCTGATAAGAGAAGAATTGAAGATAGAAGGTAAGGCTGATTTACCCATCTTTAAGATCCTATCCGCGGGGGGATCAGGCCCCTCTCTGCAAGACCTCCAGAATTTGTTCGCCGTCGGTTCACGCTATGAGGGTACGGTTTTAGATATCCTTCCCGGAGAAGGGGCCTTATTGCGCATAGCCGGTCAGACCGTTATGGCCCAGACCGGGCTTCCCCTGGCAAGGGGCTTAAAGGCTGAATTTGAGGTGCGTGAGGTCTCTCCGCAGGTTGTTCTCAAGATGGTTGGTGAGTCGCCGGCCGAAGAATGGCAAAAGGAGTCTTTCCGGCAGCTTCTAACCCTCCGTCAGAAAACCGGCTATATACTGGGTAATGTGGCCAGACAGTTACGCGAGATGCCGGATTCTTCGTCCCATATAGCGGAAAGGCTCAGGCCCTTATCCAGCCTGTGGGATAGAATCCTTGTGGCGCAGGACCCCAACCCCTCTGTATTCAAGTTGATGGGTCTGGGCTGGGAGAACAAGCTCAGGACTCATTTTCTGAAAGGCCAACTTCCTGATTCCAGAGGTCTGGTAGAGACAGATATAAAGGGTCTGGTTATGCAAACCCTGAATAGTTTGTCCGGGTCCAAACCGGATAGCGCCCTGGCGCGGGCGCTATCGTCCCTTTTGAATCTTATAGAGGGCTATCAGTCTGCCAATATGTGGTTTTTATCTCCGGAGGGGGAATCGGTTGTCTTTTTGCCCGTCTGGTTTTCCAAACAGGCCGGCTGGGGTGAATGTGAACTCTTATTGGACCGGGAGCCGGACGAAAAAGGGGACTCGAAGGATGGATCTGAAGGTCCTTTCCGGGCGTTATTCTTCTTGAATATGAGCGGCTTGGGGCCTATGCGTGTAAGTTTAGAGGTCAGGGACAAAAAGATTAAGTGTCTATTTATGGTGGCCGACAAAACCAGGCAGGAATATGTAATAAGGTCTTTACCTGAGCTTAGCGACCGGCTGGCCTCTTCCGGTTTTACGATCCTGTCCATGGAGTGCATAAGAAAGGAGAAAAAGGAGATAGAGGACGTATCTGTCTGGTTTGAAACCTTAAAGAAGGTCAAGCAGCCCCTTCTACATGTAGTAATCTAACGGGGGAGACAGAATACAGAATTAAGAATACAGGAGTAAGAAGTCAGAAGTAACCCCCCCCTTGCCCCGATACGGTTCACTTAAGGATAATCGGTCAC
>JASEGX010000154.1 GCA_030017815.1 Thermodesulfobacteriota bacterium
GGAACCTGTAATCTGCGCAATCGTATTATCATGCCGCTCTACCCCACCAAGTATGCTACTGAAAGCAAGGTAAACGACAGGATAAAGGCCTTTTACCAGGTTCGAGCCAGGGGCGGGGTGGCCCTGATCGTGCTGGACTGCCCCTGTCTGGATTATCCCCGCGCCTATAAGGGACCACAGGAACTTCGCTTTGACACAGAAGAGTATGCGTCCGGCATAGCCAAGTTACTGGACATAATCCACGCCGAAGGCGCCAGGGCCTTTATGCAGCTCAATTATCCCAAAGAAAGAATCTTCGATAAAGAGGTCCCCGGAGCCAGGAAAAAAGGAGAAAGCTGGGTCGTTTCCCTAGCCAATGCCATGTCGCCGGAGGAGGCCACAAAGATAATAGAAATTATGGCGGCCGGGGCCAAAAGGGCCAGGGAGGTCGGCTACGACGGAGTGGAAATACAGGCCAGTTATGGTGATTTGATTGCTCAGCTTCTTTCACCGCTTCTTAACAAGCGCACGGATAATATGGGCGGGCCTTTGGAAAATCGCTGCCGTTTTTTAATCCGGCTGATCGAAAAAACAAAACAATGTGCCGGCCGGAATTTCCCGGTAATGGTAAAACTGGTCTGTGATGAATTTGTCCCCGGTGGCCTAACTGTAAATGAGACTGTATCCATGGCCAAATTGATCGAAAAGGCCGGCGTTAATGCCATCCTGGCTAATGCCGGTAATAAGGCTACCAAGTTTGTTACCATACCCGGGCATGACTGTGCACCGGGTCTGCTGACAGAGATCGCCGCCCGGATTAAAGCTGCCGTTAACCTGCCGGTCATAGCCATCGGTAAGATAAATACACCGGCCCTGGCGGAAGAGATCATCGCCTCAGGCAAAGCCGATTTCGTGGCTATGGCCAGGGCCTTAATAGCTGATCAGGATCTTCCCAATAAGGCAGCGTCTGGAAATATTGCCGGTATAAGGGCCTGCACCTATTGTCTGGAAGACTGCGCTGATAAAGGAGCGCCGGGCTTAGGCCGCGCCTGCACCGTTAACCCCTTTGCCGGTCTTGAGTATCGTTGGGATGTGCTTCCGGTCGCAGTAAAGAAAAAAATCCTGGTTGTCGGGGGTGGCCCGGCCGGCATACAGGCCGCGGTCATAGCCAGTCAGAGGGGGCACAGAGTAGAACTCTGGGAAAAAGAGACCGAACCCGGCGGCCAACTACTTTTGGCCGACAAGGCCCCATTCAAAAAAGAGATGTCCGGGGCCTTACGCTACCTAATACATTCCTTAAAACAAAGCACTGCTCAGGCCCGCCTCAACCGCCCGGGCGCAGTAGAAGATATAGTCAATATGGCGCCGGACGCGGTTATAGTGGCTACCGGGTCACATCCGATACGTCCACCGATTCCCGGTATGGATTCCGGTATTGTGGTTGACGCCCGGGAGCTTTATGCCAAAAAGGTTCTCCCCGGTCGGAAAATAGTGATTATCGGCGGAGGTGATATCGGGTGTGAAACTGCGGATTGGCTGGCTGAGCCGGGCAGGGAGGTAACCGTGGTTGAGATGCTGCCGGAGGTATTGGGCCGAATGAAAGATATTCCCCGGGCGCGCCTGCTGGCCAGGATGGCCGATAAGAGGGTAAACATACTTACGGATACCCGGATTACAAAGATTAGCGGGACTATGGTCTCTCTGGAGAAAAAGGACGGTCAGAGACTCCGGATCAAGGCAGATCAGGTGATACTGGCCGTTGGCGCGCGATCGAAAAACAGCCTGGCGGATGAACTTAAGGGGAAAATTAAAGAAGTAATAGTTATTGGTGATGCCTCTCAGTCGGGCAATCTTGGGGCGGCGCTGAGAAGCGCCACCGAGGTAGCGCTGAAGATCTGAAGTCAGAATAGAACGTTAGCAATCAGCTATCAGCGATCAGCTCTCAGAAAGTGGAATAGCACCTTTAACTGACTGCTGATGGCTGACGGCTGATAGCTGATTGCTCATCACTTCTTATTATCCAGTACCTCCCTTATCTTAGTAGATAACCCTTGCATATTGAACGGCTTCTGAATAAACCCGCTGCATCCCCGTTCCAAAATCTTGGAGGCTTCGCCATTAATGCTGTATCCACTGGAAAGGAGAACTTTTATACCCGGGTCGATCTCCTTCAACCGGTCATAGGTCTCACCGCCCCCTGTACCCGGCATGATCATATCCAGAATGACCAGATCAATCCCACCCTTATTTGCCTTATAAATATCGACCGCTTCTTCTCCGTCTCTGGCTATGAACACCTTATATCCCAATTCTTCCAACAATTCCCGGCCTACATCCCGGATCATCTCTTCATCGTCCACAAACAAGATGGTCTCTGTTCCCTTTACCATCTTTACGGACATCTCCTTTTCCCTTACGACCTCCTTTTCTGATGCCGGTAAATAGATAGTAAACGTCGTGCCATGGCCTTTTTCGCTATAGACATTGATAATGCCGCCGTGATTCTTGATAATCCCATAGGCCGAAGCCAATCCCAGCCCGCTGCCCCGGCCCATCTCCTTGGTAGTAAAGAAGGGCTCAAATACGCGTCTCCGGATTGTTTCATCCATACCAACACCCGTATCGGTAATAGATATCCTGGCATATCTCCCCGGTTGGACCTTGTAGGGCTTGCTGTAGCTTTCATCCAGGATGACATTATTTGTCTCTAAATAGATATCCCCGCCCGCCGGCATGGCATGCCAGGCGTTCACATAAAGGTTCAAAAGCACCTGCTCGATCTGGCCCCGGTCGGCCTCTACGGTACAGAGATCAGGATCATATTTCTCTCTGACGGTAATCTCTTTCTTGGTGCGGCCAAACATGCCGGCGCTGCTTCTCATTATCTCGTTTACGTCAAGCGGCTTAACATTATATTTCCCGCGGCGGGCAAACCCTAAAAGCTGAGCGGTCAGCTCAGACCCGCTTCTGACCTGCTCTTCGATTTTTTTTAGTTTGCTATAATGGGGATGGCTGGAATCGAGATCGCTCAGCATCAAGGATGCGTATCCCGCCACCACCATGAGAAGGTTGTTAAAATCATGGGCAATACCGCCGGCCAGGGTACCGATGGCCTCCATCTTCTGGGCCTGGAGTAGTTGAGTTTCGAGGTGTTTCTTGTCGGTAATATCGATCATGGCGCCCTCGATGTAACCATCTTCCGGATAGGCCCTGGCCGTTATCATCAGGTCTATTTTTTCTCCATCCTTGCGGGTGACCTGTATCTCAAAATCAGAGACCGTGCCGCATTCCTCCAACTTCCGCAACAGCTCCGTCCTTCTATCCGGCGAATAACGTTCGCCGAATACAAATTCCGTGGTTAGCCCCTCAATCGAGCTATAACCCAATATGTTGGCAGCCAGTTGGTTTGCCATGATAATCTTGCCGTCACTGATCCGGCTGCGGTACAGGCCCACCAAGGCCGTCTCGTACAGGCCGCGATAACGTCTCTCTGATTCCTGAAGGTCCCGTTCCGCCTTCCTGCGTTCCCGGATGTCGCGGAAGACCAGAACTACCCCGATGATGTCGCCTTTGGCATCCCTGATAGGCGCACCGCTATCGTCAATAGGTATCTCAAGCCCATCACGAGCTACTAACAAAGTATGATTGGCCAGACCGGCGACCACACCCTTCCGGAGCACTTTACTTACAGGACTCTCGACCAGTTTGCGGGTCTCTTCATTTATAATATTAAAGACCTCGGTCAGAGACTTTCCGGCCGCGTCTTCCTCCTTCCATCCGGTCAGGGATTCGGCAACGGGATTCATGAACCTGATGTGCCCATGGGCATCCGTAGCAATCACTGCATCGCCGATACTCCCGAGGGTGGTAGAAAACCACTCTTCGCGCTCCCTTAATTTATTCTCCATCTTGTGTTTGTACAGGGCCATCTCAATAGTCGTGCGCAATTCTCTATCTTCGAACGGCTTGACAATATATCCTGACGGCTCGGTTACCTTTGCCCGGTCCAGGGTTCCTTCGTCGGCATAAGCAGTAAGATATACGACCGGGATGTTGAAGCACAAACGTATCTGATTGGCCGCCTCAATCCCGTCTATTTCACCTTTCAGCACAATATCCATCAGCACCAGATCCGGTTTATACTCTTCCGCCTTTTTAATAGCCTCCTGTCCGGACGATACCACTGCTGAGACCGTATATCCCAAACTCCCCAGGCTGCTGCGTATATCTTCGGCAACAATTCCTTCGTCCTCAACCACCATGATCTTTGTTTCCATGGTCTTAAATCCTTTTTTCATAAGTTGTTTTTTTAAAGTCTATCCTGAACTTAGTCCCTTCACTTCTATCCAGGTCTATCTGGCCGTCGATCTGATCGGTCAGAATCTTAACCAGTTTCAGACCCAGTGACCCGCTGTTTGTCAGGTCCAGATCCCCCGGCATGCCGATACCATTATCGGCAACCGTCAGCGCCATCGCACTTTCATCTGATGTGCGAAGCGTAATCTTTATCTCGCCCTCTTTATTTTCCGGAAAGGCATATTTCAGGGAATTGGAAACCAGTTCATTTATGATTAATCCACATGGAATAGCAATATCAACTCCAAGCATAATGTCCTCAATATCTGTTTTTAACGCAATCTTGTCCGTATTAACTCCATAGGACCGGAACAAACCATTTACCAGGAGACTAACGTATTCATGGAAATTAATGCTCGCCAGGTCTTTGGATTGATAAAGCTTTTCATGGACAAGGGCCATCGACTTTATCCGGTTCTGGCTCTCTTTAAAAACCTCCACATCCCTCTTGTCCTGCATATATTGGGACTGAAGTTTAAGCAGACTGGAAATTACCTGCAGGTTGTTTTTGACCCTGTGGTGGATTTCCTTCAGGAGCACCTCCTTCTCTCTAAGCGAGGCCCTGATCTGCTCCTCCGCCCGCTTGCGGTCCGTTATGTCGCGCAAGAATTCCACAACCATCCTGGGACGGCCGTCTTCATAGCGTGCGGCCACACTGGCCGTACCCCAGAAGACTCGCGGGATACCGCCAGTCCCTGTAATCTCCGTCTCAAATTCGTGAACCCGGCCATCCTCGAAACACTCTTTTACTATGCACTTGTCGCAAATGCGGTCGCGGCCGTGATAGGCAATATAGCACTTTTTACCAACCAGGTCCGGCCCGAACAAGGCCCTGGCCACATCGTTGACCCATACGATATTAAAATGCTCGTCCACCATAATCATCTGATCCGTCACCGAATCGACAATACCGGTGAGTTTTTCCTCACTTTCCCGCAGCGCCTCCTCCGCCCGCTTACGTTCAATGACCTTCTGTTTTAATTCTTCGTTCCTCCGTCTGAGATCTGCTGCATTCTTCTTTTCTATTTTATAAAAAGTAACCCCTCCAGATGTAAACAGCAATATAACCAGTCCGGCAATGGTTATTTGCCCTGCGGCATGTCTGTAGAGGGGGCCGGTGATCTCGGAATAATCCATGGAAACACCGATGGACCATAACTGACTACCAATATGGACCGGGGCATAAGCTATAAGTCTCTTGCCACATGTCGCACAGATATAGGTACCGGTGCCTTCTTCTCCTCGTCCCGCCTTCTCTACAATATGTTCTAAGGCTGACCAGTCATGAGCAGGAAACGCCTTTTTTCTATGAACCATAATATCTTTGCCCTGCTGTTTTGCATCAGAATGACCTAATAAGGTACCCTTTTCATCTAATATCCAGGCTTGACTTCCCTTAAACCTCTCGATCGGCTGAATAAAAACTTTGGTAACGTTCAAAAGTGTTTACATGGTCTAAAAATTGATTAAATCACGATC
>JASEGX010000155.1 GCA_030017815.1 Thermodesulfobacteriota bacterium
GAAATCACATTATATCTCCCATCTTTTTATCAACTAATTTGGAGATGATCCAAATTTATTAAATTTTTTCAACCAATCTCACTGCCGATCGCCGACGGCTGACCGCTGAACGCTTAACATTTTAATCGATATTCAATATATGCCCCATCTTTTTCTCTTTGGTCTTGAGGTAACGAATATTCTCTTTACCAGGAGGGACTTCGATGGGCACCCTTTCTGTAACCTTAAGGTTATATCCCTCCAGGCCAATAATCTTTTTGGGATTATTGGTCAGAAGCCTCATCTTGCGAACGCCAAGATCGTGCAGTATCTGTGCGCCTATGCCGTAGTCCCTGAGGTCGGCTTTAAAGCCCAGCTCTAAATTAGCCTCTACCGTATCCCTTCCCTGATCCTGCAAGGCATACGCCTTGATCTTATTGACAAGGCCTATACCACGACCCTCCTGGGCCATGTAAAGTATAACCCCCTTCCCTTCCCGCTCCACCATTTTCATGGCGGCTTGCAATTGCTTGCCGCAATCGCAACGCAGGGATCCTAATACGTCTCCAGTAAGACATTCGGAATGGACGCGCACCAGAACCTCATCTTCAGGGGTAATCTCGCCTTTAACCAGGGCCAGATGCTCGCTATCGTCTATGTCATTAGTGTAGGCTATGGCCGTAAATTCCCCGCCGTAGAGGGTAGGAAGAACCGTCGTTGCTGCCCGATGCACAAAGCTCTCGTTTCTGAGCCGGTATTCTATTATATCACGGACAGTAACGATCTTAAGGTTATGTTCTGTCGCGAATATCTCCAGATCAGGGAGACGGGCCATGGTGCCGTCATCTTTCATGATCTCGCAGATGACGCCGGCCGGTTTCAATCCGGCCAATCTGGCCAGATCAACCGAGCCTTCAGTCTGACCGGTGCGCACCAAAACACCGCCTTTGCGTGCCCTTAATGGGAAGATATGCCCGGGCATGACCAGATCGTCAGGGCCGGCGGCGTCGGCAATGGCGGCAAGTATGGTTGTGGCGCGGTCTGCCGCAGAGATTCCGGTAGTTACCCCCTGTTTTGCTTCTATGGATACAGTGAAGGCGGTTCGAAAGGGGGATGTGTTATGGCCGATCATCATAGGAATTTGCAACTGTTCGATCTTTTCTTGAGTAAGGGAAAGGCAGATCAGGCCACGTCCATAACGGGCCATGAAATTGATGGCCTCTGCTGAAATCTTTTCCGCCGCCATGGTCAGATCACCCTCGTTTTCCCTGTCCTCATCATCAACCAGGATGACCATCTTTCCGGCCCTAATATCTTCCAGAGCCTCTTCAATGGTACTTATGGGCATCTTATTATCTCCTTAGTGCTTCGATTCGCAAATACGATCACGTATCCTCATACTGCGAATTAAAATAATTGCTCACTCAGCACTAAGTCCTGAGTAAATAAATACGTTACCGAATTTATGAATCGATGGACTTAGCTTGCTTAAACAATCCCATGTTGGGCCAGAAACTCCCGGCTGATCTTTCCCTTCTCTACATCTTTGGCCTTATCGTTCCGGCCCCTTGAGAGCAATCTTTCCACATACTTACCGATAATATCAAATTCGATATTAACGATGTCGCCCGCTTTGCGTCGCCCTATTGTGGTGTGCCGGGCAGTAAAGGGGATGATGGATACAGAGAACGAAGAATCATCACAATCATTCACTGTAAGACTGATACCATCTATGGCAATCGATCCCTTTTCTATCACGTATCCGGCGAATCCCTCTGGAATCTGGATGGAAAACGAGGTAAAAGCGGCCTGCTCCTGCCGGCTCAAAATAATGCCTGTCGTATCTATATGTCCGGTCACAACATGACCGCCTAAGCGATCTGTGGGCCTTAATGCCCTTTCCAGGTTTACCTTATCGCCTATATTGATGCGGCCCATGGTGGTCCGGCGGATGCTCTCCGGCGAGACATCTACGGTAAATACCGGACCGGATAAATCTGTTGCGGTCAGGCAGGTCCCATTCACACTAATACTTTCTCCCGGCATCAGGTCGGACCACTTTGTATCGGCCTCAATCGTAAGTCTCAACCCCTCGCCGGAAGCGGCCTTTTTTCTTACGGTACCCAGGGTCTCTACGATTCCGGTGAACATTTCTCAACCTATAATTCGTTACTTTTATATTTGGTCTTCGTCCCTAAAGCAAAATATCCTGGACGGAGCCGTCGTCACTCAGAGCGCATCCTGAATTTTGTATTCTGCCTCCCCATCGCTGACAGCTAAACGCTGATCGCTGAGCGCTAACCAGCCGGATAGGCCTCAACTAAAAGGTCATCTCCAATCTTTCTTGTCTTCATATCCTTAAGCCGAAAGGCCCCTGCTATACGATTTATCCCTTCTCCGCCCACCATGTCCACGGCCTTTGTGCCTCCGATAATAATCGGCGCATAAAAGAGATAAAATTTATCCACCAGCCTGGACTGTATAGCTGAAGCAAAGACGGCCCCCCCGCCTTCAATGAGTATGCTTAATATACCTCTCCTGCCTAATTTACTCAACAACTCTGCAAGGTCCAGGCCGCCTTGATTGGTAGAAACCGCCATTATCTCTACGCCTTTTTCTATGAGACGCCTCTTTTTGTCATCGGAGGTATTGTGAAGTGTAGCTACGAGAGTTTGCGCAGATGAGTCTAAGTTAAATATCCTGGCAGTGAGGGGAATTTTTAGCCCGGAGTCCAGTATTACCCGCAGCGGATCCCTGCCTCTTTTTTGTCCGAGCCGTGTAGTCAACATGGGATCGTCTTTTATAACTGTTCCGGCGCCTACCAGGATGGCGTCAACTTCGTTTCTCAGACGGTGCACAAAACGGCGTGCCCTTTCACCGGTAATCCATCTGGCATCCCCGCTTCGGGTAGCAATCTTGCCGTCCATACTGGCCGCCGCCTTCATTATAACAAAGGGCCTTTTCTCAGTGACATACTTGATAAATGCCTCATTTAGCCGAAGGCACTCTTTTTCTAAGATGCCGCATTCTACTTTCACCCCGTGTGACCGCAGAAACTCGATCCCGCCCCCCTTTACATCGGGATTGGGATCACACATGCCAACGACCACGCGGCGTATCCCTGCCGTCAGGATCGCCTGCGTACAGGGAGGCGTCCGGCCATAGTGATTGCATGGCTCAAGATTTAGATACAGGTCGCTGCCCTGCGTCCGTCTGCCCGCGGCAGTAATGGCATTGATTTCCGCATGGGGTTCTCCGGCCTTTTTGTGGTATCCCTGGCCAGCTATCCTATTATCCTTGACAATAACTGCTCCGACCAGGGGATTAGGCGAGGTGCGTCCCCGCCCCTTTGAGGCGAGGTTTAACGCGATCCGCATATACTTTTCGTCAGCGTTTTCTGCCAACTATTTTTCCTCTTCTTCCGTGCGATTGGCCAGCAAACCCTTTAGTTCGGTCATAAACTCGTCCAGGTCCTTAAACTGCTTATAGACCGAGGCAAATCGAACGTATGCCACTTCATCCCATTCGCGCAATTTGGCCATGACTTTTTCTCCGATAACCGAGCATGGGATCTCTTTCTCCCCCATTTCTTGCAAGGTTTTTTCCAGGCCATCCACAAATTCCTCGATTAGATTAATACTAATCGGCCTTTTCTCACAGGCTTTTTTCAGCCCTTCGACAACCTTCGTGCGATTAAAGGGCTCCCGCCGGCCGTCTTTTTTTACTACAAGGGGCATAAATTCCTCAACCCGCTCATAGGTTGTAAACCGACTCTGACAGCCAAAACACTCCCTGCGGCGCCTGATAACCAGATTATCTTTACTGACCCGGGAGTCGATTACCTTGTCTTCCACGTGTCCACAAAAGGGGCATTTCATTTTGGAAAGGCCTCCGTATATCTGTTAGATTTGAATCAAGTTAATGCCGGCCTCTGCCAGCATATCCCGGGAAAGGGTATCCGCATAACCTTCACGGTAAAAAATATATTTGACGCCGGCGTTGATTAACATTTTGGTGCAGATAACGCAGGGGAGATTCGTACAAAAGATGGTGGAATCAGCGATGGATATGCCGTGATATGCGGCCTGGATAATCACATTCTGTTCGGCATGCAGTCCGCGGCAGAGTTCGTGCCGCTCACCAGAGGGGATGCCTTCTTCTTCGCGCAGACAACCTATATCCAGGCAATGTTTAAGGCCGGAAGGGGCTCCGTTGTAACCCGTGGCCAGGATGCGCTTGTCTTTAACCAGGACTGCCCCTACCTTGCGCCGCAGGCAGGTGGATCGTTCGGCCACAAGATAGGTAATGTTCATAAAGTATTCTTCCCATGACGGCCTGCTCATCTTCAGCCCTTTTTCTGCCCGCCGTATGAGGACCACAGGCCCGGATATAATGGAAACCGCTCACAAAGGCTGCGCACTTCCTGCCGTACCTCCTGGCGCACCTTCTCACTGTCCAGATTGCCCAGGACACGCGTCATAAGACGACCTATAGTAGTCATCTCTTCTTCTCTCATACCCCGACTGGTTACGGCCGGCGTCCCAATACGTATGCCGCTGGTTATCTGCGGCCCTTTTGTATCGAAGGGTATGGCATTTTTATTCACCGTAATACCGGCTTCATCCAGGGCCAGTTCTGCGTCTTTACCGGTTATCCCCCGGACAGTCATCAGGTCAACCAGCATAAGGTGGTTGTCTGTGCCTCCGGAGACTAAACGATAACCATCCTGCTGAAGAACCGTAGCCAGGGTCCGGGCATTTTTTACAATCTGTTCCTGATAGGATCTAAAGGAAGGACTTAACGCCTCCTTGAAGGCCACCGCCTTGGCTGCAATAGTGTGCATAAGCGGCCCGCCCTGGATACCCGGAAATATCTGGCTGTTGAGTTTTTTCCCATATTTTTCCCTGGCCAGAATAAGACCTCCACGCGGCCCCCGCAGTGTCTTATGGGTAGTCGAGGTGACAAAATCGGCATAGGGTACCGGTGAAGGATGCACCCCGGCCGCGACCAGGCCGGCGATATGGGCCATATCTACCATCAGATAGGCCCCAATTGTATCCGCAATCGAGCGAAAGGCAGGAAAATCAATTACCCGCGGATAGGCGCTGGCCCCGGAAATAATCATTTTGGGTTTGTATTGAAGGGCCAGTTTTCTTACCTCTTCATAATCTATGGTCTCGGTTTCCCTGCTTACCCCATATGAGACTATGTTATAAAATCGGCCGGAAAAATTCACCGGGCTGCCATGTGATAAATGGCCGCCATGCGCCAGATCCATACCCAATACCGTGTCGCCGGGATCAAGAAATCCGAAATAGATAGCCATGTTGGCCTGGGTACCGGAGTGGGCCTGGACATTAGCGTATTCGGCGCCAAATATTTCTTTGGCCCGCTCTATGGCCAGATTCTCGGCCATATCTACGTACTCGCAACCGCCGTAGTACCGCCGGCCCGGATAACCCTCGGCATACTTGTTCGTTAAAATACTCCCTTGTGCCTCCAGGACGGCTTCACTGACAAAATTCTCTGAGGCCACCATCTCCAGCTTATGGGTCTGCCTCTCAAGTTCAAGTTGGAGGACGTTGAATATCTCAGGATCGGTATTTTGCAAAGACGACATGCTCTTTATAACCCCTAACCATCGTCCGCTGTAGGCGGAGAACCAAACTGTGTAATTTCAAATGATAAAATCCAAAGTTCAAATAAATGACAAATGGCAAAACCCAAACCGTAAAATTTTTGTCATTTAGTCATTTGGATTTCATTTGAACTTTGAGCTTTGAAATTTG
>JASEGX010000156.1 GCA_030017815.1 Thermodesulfobacteriota bacterium
CCATATCCAATCGGTCGAAATACATTGATGCCTCACCTTTTGAACGTTACCAAGAAATTATTGTTTTAGTTTGCTGGCGTATTTTACGATAAGAGACGAGGGTTGATGGTAAGGAAGATGTTGAGATTATTGCTGCATATAACTTTAGTTGTTTTCTTAGCGCTGGTCTGCCTTAATTGCAGCCCTTCAGACGATAGGGCCGGGCCCATTGCAGGGCCGTCAGGCCCCGCGTCCCGGTTAGAAAATCCCGCCCCCAATACAGACAGCGTATCCGAACGCCCGAAGAAGGCGCCCAAGGCCGACAGCAAACTCCGCATACGTCTAAAGCGCGATGTAAAGGGAAAGTACTCCTGGGAGATAACCGGTGATGATGTAAGGCAAATAATAGATGCGGACCGGCGATTGAGGAAAAAATTCGGGACCGGCGGGGAGAAAGATTAACCACAGAGAACACAGCGCGGCGAAGCCGCAACCAAAAGCGCTTTGCACGAATTCCAAATGACAATAGCGAATGTCATTAGTCAATAGTCATTTGTCACTGGTCAAACCAATCCATTCTTAAACTTAATCAATGACCAATGACTAATGACCAGTGATGAGTGGCGTTTTGAGCTTTAAAATTTGTCATTAAAGCAACGAACCTTAGAGTTAACGCACTAAGATCCCTTCTCTTTCTCTAGGAAATGGACCGGGCATGAAGACCTGAACTGGCAGTAATCCAGGGGATGGGGACAGGCCGGCGGCTTTGTCTTGATGGGTTCCTGGTATTTCTGACAAAAATATTCGTTATCCTTTGATTCATCCCAGTCAATGCAGCGGCCCGGACAGGTAATAATGGCCTCGTTGATCTTGTCTTCCGGATACGTCTCTAAATCCAGAATCCGGGCATACCCGAGGTCTTCATCGACCCTGAAAACCTCCGGGCATATTTCCTCACATGCGCCGCAGGCCTTGCATTCCTTCGGGTCTATATAAAGGCGCTTTGGCATAGTCATCATAAAAATTTTACCGCAGAGAGCGCGGAGAACGCAAAGAAAAAATCATATCTTCCTTTGCGTCCTTGGCGTCTTTGCGGTAAAAATTCTTACTCTGTCTTCTTCCTAGTAGACGTAGGGTGGGCTTTGCCCACCATCATCGGCGGCGTAGCGTAGTTTTGGTGGGCTGAGCCCACCCTACATGGCTATATAAAGACGTTTCGGCATGTCCATTACAAAAAATTTCACCGCAGAGCGCGCGGAGAACGCAGAGAAAAATTATATCTTCCTTTGCGTCCTCCGCGTCTTTGCGGTGAAAAATCCTATTCTGTCTTCTGTCTCCTGTCTTCCTAGAAGCTCAGCGTCAGGCTGTGGTCAATCTGATAGATATCATCCGTGTTGTAGTTATTAGCAGCCGCACCCTTGAAGAAGTCGCCTGTCCAGAGGTAAGCAAAGTGCAGCTCATAGGCCAGGTTGCTCATGAGCTGGTACTTCAGGCCCAGGTCCAGCTCGGTGCCGAATTCATCGTCCTGATAGAGGCTGTTGCTGATCTTGTCCGCGTATGCCACGCCCAAGGCGCCGCGTACGGCCAACTGCGGATTGACCTGGTAGTCGGCATAGAGCCAGTAGACTTGCGAACCCGTGGCTGTATCCGTAGCTCCGCCTGTAGTCCCTGGCAGGCCAAACTGTTCACCTACTGTATTGGAGTAACCGGCCTTCCTCGTGGTATCCATGAGCGAGGTGTTGAGGATGTTACAGTACGGCCCGTAGAGGATATAGAGGGGCTGGAAGTCCAGGCCGGAGGCCGGGCCCACGTCATAGTCAGCGTCGCCGGTATTGTCATCACCGGAGGTGAAGGCAGTGGCCACACCGACCGTGAGCGCTTCCTTCTTCATGCCGAGATTGACATAGTAGCCCCAACCGCCCCGGTCGATATCCTGGGTGGCGCCATAGTAATCCCTATAGTCGCCGTTATTAATCATGAGCTCGCCCTCGAAGAACCAGGTATTGGTAGGGTCATTGGCCGTCAGGCCGAACACATAGTCATACTGGTCAGCCTTCCAACCAGTGGCGCTGGGATGAGAGCCGCTACGGTCGCGCACATAGTTGATACCCGCGCCGATGGAGTAACAGGGCTGGCCATAGCTGAAAACGAGCGAATAGCGGTCGATGTCCTCATCCGCAGCGTTATTGCCGGAGGTAGCGCTGTTTTCCTGCCGTTTCTCCATGAAGGCGTTTAAGCCGAAGCCGTTCCATACCGGAGAGGTATAATCGACGCGGTCTAAGCACATCTCGGTGTTGGCCCAGTCCGTAAAGTAGATGTAGTTACCGGCCATGCGGCCCACCATAAGGGTTCCCTTCGGGGTGGCCCATTCGATGTAAGCGGCATCCCAACTGATGTTGGTAGCGTCAGCGCCAAAGGCGTCCACTCCTACCTCACCGGCACAGGAGCAAGCGCCGCTGGTCTTACCGCTTCCCCACATCTGGTTGTTAAACACCCCGATGGCCACATGGAGCTTAAGGTTGTCGGTTACCGTGAATACCGGCAGGAGGCACAGGGCGTGATCCCACCAGGCCGCCGGGCTGGCGTAACTGCTAAGAGTATCCGCACCGCCAACGCCATCAAGGTCGGGAAGACCCGTCAAAGTAGGTACAGTTGCCCCATCCCACGGCGTGACCATACCATGAGAGGCGTTGCTCTGATAGATGCCGCGTACCTGGTAGAAGCCGCTGATGCTCAGATCTACGCCGGCAGCCGGCAGAGCCATAGCGGCCACAAACAGGGCCGCGGCTATAATTACGAAACCTTTCTTCATATCTTTCTCCTTTATCCGTTTTTGTGTTTTCACCGCAGAGCACGCAGAGAACGCAGAGGAAAATATATCTTTCTTTGCGCACTTCGCGCCTTTGCGTGAAACTACAGCAATGAACATGCCATGCTAGCGTGTAGCGGTTAGCGGGGAGGAAAAAATTACAGGAAATCCTCCGCTAAGGCCTAAACGCTAATCGCTAGTCCCTAAACGCTATGTTGACTAAACGTTCACCTCCTTTCCTGTGCCCGCCTCTTATCACAAAACAAACGCGGATGACAACAGAAATGTACCATTCCGCTACTTTTCGGCACCTGTGGTTCTGGAGTTAAACGGTCAGATGATGTGATGCTGTCGTCTCCCTGAAGGGTGTGGCTAAGAACTTCTCTCACCGCAAAGACGCAAAGGCCGCAGAGTATTAGTCAATAGTCGATAGTCAGAGATAAGAAGCCAGAAGACAGAAGTCAGGAGCAAAGGACAGAGACACAGAAAAGACTTTTCTCTGCGTTCTCTGTGTGCTCTGTGGTGAATAAATGGTAAAACAAAAAGGCCGGCCTCGGTTATTCCCGAAGCCGGCCTTTTATTTCCTAACCAGGCCAGATGCCCGGCCTGCAAAATGTCAGTCAGTCAATGTTTTGTTTCTTTTACAACTTTCAACGATTGTCATTGCGAGTCCGCCTTCGGCGGGCGTGGCAATCTCAGCTTCGAGATTGCTTCACTTCGTTCGCAATGACATGTGGTCACTCCTTGCCTCCCTTTCTTAGAAGCTCAGGGTCAGGCTGTGGTCGATCTGGTAGATGTTATCGACCTGAGTAGCAGCAACACCCAACTTGAAGAAGTCGCCGGTCCACAGATAACCCATGTGCAGCTCATAGGCCAGGTTGCTCATGATCTGGTACTTCAGACCAATGTTAAACTCCTTACCGAACTCATCATCAACGCCAGCAGTGGTCTTGTCCGCGTAGGCCATACCCAAAGCGCCGTGCAGGGCCAACTGCGGATCGACCACGTAGTCGGCACAGAGCACATAGGCCTTAGCGCCAGTATTTACTACGGTGGGATCAGCTGCCATGGCCGCTCCGTGAGCACCGATCTGGTTGGTCAGGACCTTGCTGTACGGACCGGTCGCGATGTAGAGGGGCTGGAAGTCCAGGCCAAAGGCTGTGCCGACCTTGTATTTACCAGGATCGGTACCCTCATCGCCGGAGCAGAAGGCGGTAGCCAGAGCCACCGTGAGCGGGCCTTTTTTCGTGCCTACCGCGGCATAGTAGCCCAGACCCCTGGCATCCACGTCTTGTGTAGCCGGATCATAGTAATCTGCATAGGTGCCACGGCGGAGCTGAAGTTCACCCTCGAAGAAATAGGTGTTCGTGGGGTCGTTCAACTTCAGGCAGAAGTTGTGGTTAAAGAGGTCTCTCGTATACCCGGTTGCAACATCCTCAGACGCTTGTCTATTACGATACCAGTCCGGGGCATAGCCGACGTACAGGCCCGGGCAGGCATAGCTGAGGACGGCGAAATATCGGTCGTGATCCTGATCCGCGATGTTGTCGCCCGATGTAACAGTATTCTCTGCCCGTTTTTCATGACCGAGGACCACATTGAACCCGCTGTACGCCGGTGACACATAGACGATGCGGTCGGCGTCCAGCTCGGTGTTCCCGAAGGGCAAGAAGAACAGATACTGACCGGCCATACGGCCAATCTTCAAGGTACCCTTGGGGGTGGCCCACTCGATGTAGGCGCGGTTGAAGATGATGTTTTCAGCGGTAGAATCAAAGGTACCCGCCGAAAGGGTGTCTTTGCCGGCTACCGCGCCGCTGGCCCGAGAGCTTCCCCACATCTGATTGTTGAAGGCGGAGACGCGGGTCACCAGTTTCAGGTTATCGGCTATCTTAAATACCGGGTTCAACTGGAGGTGATGATCCCACCAGGCATCCGGGCTGCCAACGTTGTCATATGGGTATATTCCACCCGCGTCAGCATTGCTCTGATAGAAGCCGCGCACCCTATAAAAACCGCTCAGGCTCATATCCACGGCCATAGCCGGGAGAACCATAGCGGCCACAAACAGGGCAGCAGCTATAATAATTAGACCTTTCTTCATATCTTTCTCCTTTATCCTTACCCGTTTTTGTTTGTTCGCCACAAAGGCACGGAGACACTAAGAAATTTTTACAATTATTTTTTCTCTGTGCCCTTTGTGTCTTTGTGGCTAAAAGTTCCTTTTTTGACTATTGACTACTGACTAACACAGGCCGGGCGTCTCGCCCGATTACATTTCAGCTTTCAGCCTTGAGCTTTCCGGCTTTCAGCTTTCCAGCTCTCAAAATTCACCTCCTTTCGTTTATAGTGAACGACTTTAATAACTTGACATCCGCCAGCTGTCATCGCGAACGAAGTGAAGCAATCTCATGGGATTGCCACGTCGCTTCGCTCCTCGCAATGACTACTTTTCGAGGTCGTTCACTATAGTCATTGGTCACTTGTCACTGGTCATTAGGAAGACATCAAAAACCATTGACTAATGACTAGTGACCATTGACCATACTAAAGCAATGACCATGCCACGGTAGCGTGTAGCGTATAGATAGCGTATAGCGTATAGCGTATAGTTTGAAATCATTACGTTTTTCTAACAGCTAATCCCTCCCCGCTACACGCTACACGCTAACCGCTGAACGCTAAATTTGTGGCTTAAAGGACACAATAAAACTACCAAACCGCCACACCGCTTGTCTCATAAAAGCTTCCTGAATTCGTCAATACTAAGACCCGCATCTTTTACAAGGCCCGCCATAGACGTAGGGTGGGCTTTGCCCACCGTCATCGGCGGCGTAGTAGTTTTGGTGGGCGGAGCCCACCCTACATAGCTTAAATTGCCCGGAAAATCATATAGATTTGTAACTACTCAGCCGCCGATCTACGCTGATCATCACTGATATTTTTTCTTTTA
>JASEGX010000157.1 GCA_030017815.1 Thermodesulfobacteriota bacterium
CCGGAGATTGTCATTTGAAAGTCAAAATTAACGAACTCAACCTTCCGGTGCCCACCAGGGTGCTTTACGGGAGAGATCTCATTGATGAGCTGAGAACGTTTTTTCCTGCCACAGTCAGAAAAGTAACCATAGTCATTGGGAAGGGAAGTGTAAGGAGAAGCGGACTACTCGACCGCATCTTAACTCCCCTGCAGAAACACGGCCTGGAAACGACTGTATTTGAAGGTGTGGAAGAAAATCCATCCTGGGCTACCTGCCTGCGTGGCAGGGATCACCTCTTAAGGCAGGCAACAGAGTTAATCATTGCCCTGGGTGGCGGCTCTGTCCTGGATGCCGCCAAGGCCATGGCCCTGGCCGCTACAAACACGGGATCGCTGGCCGGGATGATAGAGCGAAGGGATTATTTACAAAAACCCCTTCCCACTATGGCCATCCCGACCACGGCGGGAACCGGGAGCGAGGTGACGCAGTATTGCATCATCACGGATGAAACTACCCATGACAAATTAAACCTGCATACCCCGCACTCCTTTCCCTGCACCGCTATTCTCGATCCTGTTTGTACGCTATCTATGCCGAGAACCATTACCATGGGGACCGGAATGGATGCCCTGAGCCATGCCGTGGAAGGCTATCTCTCCCGGAGGGCAAGCAGCGAATCCGACCGGTTAGCCCTGGAGAGCATAGAAATGATCGGAAAGTTCCTGGAGGCGAGTATAAGGGAGCCTGAGAATCTGGAACTGCGCGAAAACATGCTCCTGGCCGCCACTAAAGCCGGCGCGGTTATCTCCCAGGCCGGCACTATACTGCTGCACGCCCTAGGCTACCGCCTTACACTCGACCACGGCGTACACCACGGCCTGGCCAATGCAGTTCTCCTTTATCCTTTCCTGCTGGTCACTCAGAGGTATAAGCCTCAAAAAGTACAAGGAATCCTGGACGCACTCCTCGGAACCCACTCCACGCTGGAGGATCTCAAGGGTTACCTGATGCGGCTCGGCATTAAACCGGACATTGGCCGCTGCGGCGTTAAGCCCAAGGATTTCGAGGCCATAGCCCGCTATGTCCTGGCTAAAAGGAACCTTCCAGATACCCCTTTCTCTGTAACCTCCGGGGATATTTTTGAAATACTCACCCTGGCTATGAACTAAAGATGCCCTTCGATCGTCAAAGAAACCAGGCGCTTTCCGGCATTTTAAGGTTTACTTTTCATCACACGGCCTTATAATGGGAACATTTTTGCGAGCGTTAAGCAGTCAGCGAACAGCCGGATAGGAGAGGCTTGGCTGATAGCTCATAGCTGATTTCAAGGCCTTAGTTTATGAACGAATTCTATGCCATATTTCTGGGCGTCGTCCAGGGGTTGACCGAGTTTTTGCCGATCTCCAGCTCCGGACACCTGGCCCTGTTAGAGCATTTTTTTGGCTTAAAGGAGGCTGGCCTCGGCTTTGACATAATGCTCCACATGGGCACACTCCTGGCCATACTTATCTATTTTCGTGAAGACTGGTGGGCCATGGCCACATCGATCTGGCCCGGGCAAAAAGATGACTTTGCAAAGATTAATCGCCGTCTCCTTTTCTATCTAGCCATAGCCACTGTCCCGGGAGGCGTCTTTGGCTACCTTCTGGAAAAAAAGGCGGAGACTGTCTTTCGAGAACCTTCTTTGATCGCCACTACTCTGGCCGCAGCCGGGATACTTCTCATCCTTGCCGAGCTTTTTTCCAGCCGCTACAGAGAATTTGATGATATATCTCTCAAGGACGCCGTACTCATCGGCCTTGCCCAGGCCCTGGCGGTTATTCCCGGTGTTTCACGAAGCGGCATTACCATATCCCTAGGCCTCTTTCTGGGCCTGAAGCGCCAGGCGGCTGCCAAGTTTTCATTTCTCCTGTCTGCACCGATTATCTTTGGCGCCGGCTTGAACCACCTGATGGATTTATACAGGTACGGCCCTGACGGAAATATTGGCGCATATTATTACATTATTGGCCTTGCCTCTGCCGGCATAACCGGTTATCTAGTAATCAAATATCTCCTTGCGTATCTGCGCCGGCATAACCTTTACGTCTTTGCCTATTATCGGCTTTTGATAGCCGGCGGTGTTTATCTGGCGGTACAGTTTCCCTGGTTTAACCTTGCCACTTAACAAATCTCAATAGATCCGCCGGAGGCGGGACCGGGAGGGTTACCTTGCAAAACAAAAACACCCCTAAAAAGTACCTCGTAATAATTGGCCTGGTGCTGATTTATACCCTTCTCCTAAGCCAGGCCGGGGCAGCTCTGACAGAAGATGAGAAAAACAACATCTCTGTCTATAATCAAGTCGCCCCCAGCGTGGTTAATGTCTCCAGTGTAGTCATGGAGCTGGATTTCTTTCTCAACCCGGTACCCAAACAGGGTTCCGGTTCAGGGATAATTCTGGACAACCGCGGGTACATCCTTACTAACCATCACGTGATTACCGAGGCACAATCGATCCATGTAACCTTATCTGATGGAGGCTCCTATCCGGCCAAACTCGTGGGCTCGGATCCGGATAGTGACCTGGCCGTCATCAAGATCGACGCGCCAAAGGACAAACTAAAACCTATTCGTCTGGGGGATTCAGACCAACTCCAGGTGGGACAAAAAGTTCTGGCAATTGGAAATCCCTTTGGGCTGAAAGAGACATTGACTACGGGTATTATCAGCTCGATAGGACGATCCATAAGGGCGCCGAGCGGCCTCTTAATCGAAGAGATGATTCAGACCGATGCCTCCATCAACCCGGGCAATTCCGGAGGGCCTCTTCTGAACTCGCGCGGCGAGCTGATTGGCATAAATACAGCTATATTCAGTCCCTCCGGGGGGAGTGTAGGGATTGGTTTTGCCATCCCGGTCAATACAGCCAAAAAGGTATTTCCCCAACTCATTGCCCGGGGCTATGTAGATTACCCCTGGCTGGGCGCCGGCTTCCAGACACTGCGGCCCTCTCTGGCCGAGGCCCTTAAGTTACCCGTCCGCCACGGGGTAATGCTTGCGGAAGTGGTTAAGGATGGACCAGCCGACCGGGCCGGGCTCCGTGGTGCGACCAGACAGGTGCGTCTCGGGAACACCATTGTGGCTATAGGCGGTGACATTATCCTGCAAATCGATGGGAAAAAGGTGGAGTCAGGCGATGTGTTAATTCGCTATCTCCGGGAGAAGAAACCGGGGGACAGAGTGCTTCTTACCGTGTTACGTGGCAGCAAGACCATCAATGTGCCGCTTACCCTTGGTAAGAGGCCGCGCCGGGGATAGGGAGACCAGCCCCCATTCAGGCCTGATCGTTTTTGAGATTCCCCCGCTATTTCCTTACCAGTATGGACAATTGAATGCTTAGCATAATTAAATCCTTTTTCAAAAAAGAAATAGCTATTGGAAGTGGGGTCCAATCCAAGGATGCCACCTATACCGATAAAGTTCAGGTGGCAACATGCGCCCTTCTGCTGGAGATGGCGCATGCCGATAATGAGTTCAGCACAGATGAGAAAGAGCAGATTATTAAGACTATAAAAAGGCATTTCAGCCTCTCGAAAGAAGCAACAGATAAACTGATAGAACTTTCTGAAAGGGAGCGCAAGGCAAGCATTGACCTGTGGCAATTTGCCCAATTAATAAGAAACAATTATTCGATTGAGCAAAAAATGGAGCTGATTAAGCTGACCTGGAAGGTAATTTACGTTGACGGCATCCTGGACAAACATGAAGACTATCTGGTGCATAAGCTGGCTAAACTGCTTGGCTTAGATCACAAGCAGCTTATTGATGCCAAGATGGAGGTCCTGCGAAAATCGAGATCCTAGATAGTGTTCATCCGGAAACTACCGTTTCCGGCTTCACGCTTTCAGCGGTCAGCGATTAGCTGTCAGCAAAAAACCAAGACAAAAAACACATTAAGCTGAATGCTGATAGCTGAGTGCTGATTGCTCCATCCGGAATGCTTGGGTTTTCGGATGGAAACTAGATAAAGTCCCGGTTCCTGCTCCAGTTGCCGAACATTGGACCTGTCCGAAACCCGGCAACGTCTATTGTTTATGGCAGTCTAGGTGATATTATGCCCAGAAACATAAAGATAGCATCGCTGCTCACGGGAAAATACTGTGACCAGGAGGTCTGCGCGAGGGGATGGGTAAGGACCAGGCGTGACTCCAAGGGGCTTTCCTTCATTAACCTGAATGATGGCTCCAATCAGGCCGGGATACAGATCGTTGCGGAGGCCGGGCTGGAAAACTACGGGGAGGCGCTAAAACTCAATGTCGGGGCTTCCGTCGAAGTCCTCGGAAAACTCGTACCCTCCCCCGCCAAGGGACAACCCTACGAGATCCAGGCCAAGGCCATCCGGATATTCGGAAACGCATCAGGGGAAGAATACCCCCTCCAGAAAAAAGGCCATACGCTGGAATTTCTCCGTGAGATTGCCCACCTGCGCCCGCGCACGAACACTTTTGGCAGCGTGTTTCGGGTTCGCAACACCCTGTCACATGCCGTCCACACCTTTTTCCAGGAACGCGGATTCATGTATGTCCATACCCCGATAATTACCGCCAGTGATGCGGAAGGGGCCGGGGAAATGTTCCGCGTAACCACCCTGGATTTGGATCGCCCCCCCAGGACGGAGACGGGAGTGGTGGACTTTTCCCATGATTTCTTCGGTAGAGACGTGAGCCTGACCGTTTCGGGACAACTTGAGGGGGAAATCTTTGCGACGGCCTTCAGCGAAGTCTATACCTTCGGTCCCACCTTTCGTGCCGAAAACTCAAATACCTCCCGCCACCTGGCCGAGTTCTGGATGGTGGAACCTGAGATGGCGTTTTATGACCTGGGTGACACCATAGATCTGGCCGAAGCCTTCCTGAAGTATCTCATCAGCCGGTGTCTGGAAGACCGCGCCGAAGACCTCGCCTTCCTGCAAAAATACTACAATAAGGAACTGATCAATACCCTGGAGCATATCGTCCATTCTCCGTTCCAAAGGGTTTCGTACACGGATGCCGTTGAGATTCTCGAAAAATCCGGTCAATCATTCGAGCTTCCGGTGAGTTGGGGGACCGACCTGCATTCGGAACACGAACGGTTCCTGACCGAACAGCACTTCAAAGCGCCGGTTGTTGTCGTGGACTATCCCAGGGAGATTAAGGCCTTCTACATGCGACAAAATGACGATGGCAGAACGGTGGCGGCCATGGACGTGCTCTTCCCGAAGCTGGGCGAGGTGATCGGCGGGTCACAGAGAGAGGAACGCTATGATCGCTTGCTGGCAAGGCTGAAGGAGCTGAACCTGAATGAAAAGAACTATTGGTGGTATCTCGACCTGCGACGCTTTGGAACCGTTCCCCATTCCGGCTTTGGTCTCGGATTGGAGAGATTTGTTCAGTTCGTAACCGGCATGAGTAACATTCGTGACGTGATTCCGTTTCCTCGTGTCCCGAAAAATGCATCCTTTTAGGGTTCAGCCGCCTGAACCGTCGACAGATTGTCGACAGTTCATAGCCCACCCTTGCCAGCCATAATTTTATCGGTTCTGCCTTGGGACTGGGTACAGACTGAATAAGCCGTAACAATGTTTCCGGATCAGCGACATCGGTCAGATACTTTTTCCCGTCCGCCGACTCCAGTTTCAGTTGGTGACAATTTGTCACCGACTCACTTCCTTCCTTTTTCAGCC
>JASEGX010000158.1 GCA_030017815.1 Thermodesulfobacteriota bacterium
CAACCATAAAAACCGTAAATCAAACTGGTTACGATTTCTATCAAATTGGATGACCCGCGCCCAGGATAAAGCCCCAAAATGTGAAATACAGGAAGACCCCCCCGGCAAAACCGCCGAAAAAATAAAGGCCGAACTGATAGCAAAAGGAGAGTGGCGTTGAAATTAAATAAAGGATTTTACGACGCAAGAATGAATGAAGCAACCCTGTTATCGGGTTATAAACAGGTCAATTTTAAACAAATGGCAGACGCGATTTATGAGCGGATATGTCTGGATTATAACGAAAAGGACTTGGATTGGGCAATTAATGACGCCTTGGGGATAGATGGGAAAATTAATTATCCGGTATTACTTAAATATTTGAATCGCTACAGATCGGAACGGCTGGAGAAAGAAACACAGCAAAAAAAATTAAAATATCATAAAGATGCCGAAAGATTCCGGGCATTGCAACTACAAAAACAAAATTGTGACCACCGATGCAGATTATGTGAGTTCTCACGATATGATAAAGATGACAGATATTTCTGTAAAAATATAGTGGCCAGTCTGGTGCAAAAAATAGTCAATGGCATGACAAGACCGGATGGATTCGATGGGATTAAAGCATGGAATGATCTCAGGTCTGAATTTCCAGACTATGACATTTGTGAGCCATTACCCACTATGACAAGCCGTCACCCGGATAGCCTGAAAATCAATAGCGTATTTTTTAAGGGACATTGGACTGATATTAGGTATTTACCACCAATACAGCCGTCAAAAGATAATGATGAATTAACAGACTAAAAATCACCGGCAAAGACCGCAGACCAGGAGGAGGATGATATGAGATGCGTCACAGCAGTATTACGATCGTGTATTTCCAGGAAAGCCAGACCGGTGGTTTTTCCCCAGGCGACAGAAGTAAAAAGCGGCCAAAAACCTGTCAAGCAAAATCCGCATTACCTCAACCATAATAATATCAGTGCGTTACCTCGTTTTCAACACCAAACATAATCGCTAAATCTAAAAAACCATGCTATATATACATTCAGCCCATTAGGGCTGCCCTCGTAATACCCGATCCCATCGGGAGGGATAAAAACGCCCACATAAAAACCTTGACATGATTATTCAATTCGTGCTACTCAATAGCCATCATGTCCAAAAAAGTCCCAGCTAAGCCAGATTCGGGACAAAAAGTCCCAATATCTACCGAAAATAATTCAGAAGTACCTACACCTGCAAAAAAGAAAATAAAAAGAGGCCGGACGGAAAATCTAACAAACGCGGGCAAGGGAAGGCCAAAAGGCGTCAAAAACAAATTTACCTCGCTAAAGGACGCGTTTCTAAACGCGTTCAATCGCGCCGGGGGGGAAAATGCCCTGACAGATTTCGGGAAACAGGTGAAAAATCAAGCTGTTTTTTTTCAAATGTTGTCGAAGATGCTGCCATCGAAGGCGGAAGTATCGGGCGAGGTAATATTAAGGGTTGTCTATAAAAATAAGCCTCAGGAGGCCGAGGGCGACACAAAAAATGACTAACCCGGCCACCATCCTAACCATCTCTCTCCCCCTACCCCATCCCAAGCAATTAGCTGCTATTCGGTCTATTGCCAAGCGAAAAGTCTGGAAGGCTGGCCGTCGCGGCGGAAAAACAGTTGGCGCGGGCATTATGGCCGTCGAGGGGTTTTTAGATGGCCGCCGGGTACTCTACGCGGCCCCCACTACAGACCAACTGGATCGGTTTTGGATTACTGTTTGTAATGCCCTCCGGCCCGCTATAGACGCGGGCGTGTACAAAAAAAATGAGACCGAGCATAGCATTGATCTGCCCGGTACCGAGCAGCGCGTCCGCGCTAAAACCGCCTGGAATGCCGATACCCTGCGCGGTGACTATGCTGATCTATTAATACTCGACGAGTGGCAGCTCATGGCCGAGGATACGTGGGGTCGGGTAGGCGCGCCAATGTTGCTGGACAATAATGGGGACGCCGTGTTCATTTATACCCCACCTTCCTTGCAATCCCGCGGCGTAACCAAAGCCAGAGATCCCCAGCACGCGGGAAAGCTATTCAAGCGCGCTGAGGCTGATACTACAGGCCGCTGGAAGACGTTTGTTTTTTCATCCCATGAGAATCCCCATATCAGCAGAGTGGCCCTGGCCGAGATATCCCGTGAGATGACCTCGCTATCCTACCGGCAGGAGATACTCGCCGAGGACATCGACGAAGCCCCCGGCGCGCTATGGACTAGAAAAATTATCGAAGACAACCGTATAGTTACAGCTCCGGATTGCGAGAGGGTTGTTGTGGCCATTGACCCATCTACTACGGCAGGAGGCGATGAGGCCGGTATTATTGTGGCTGGAGCCATAGGGGATCACGGCTATATTCTGGAGGATTGCACACTGCAAGGCGCGCCGCTGCAATGGGCCAAGGTTGCCGTCAGCGCCTATCATAGATGGCAGGCGGACGCGATCATAGCGGAATCAAATCAGGGCGGAGATATGGTCAGGCTGACTATCGCCCAGGCTGACCCCAATGTGCCGGTCAAACTCATTCACGCGTCGCGGGGCAAGCAAGTCCGCGCCGCGCCAGTTTCTGCCAAATACGAAAAGGGTTTGGTCCATCATGTCGGCGCGTTTCCAATGTTGGAGGATGAATTAGCGCTATGGATTCCCGGCGATCCATCGCCGAATAGACTTGATGCCTGTTTTGTAGCCGGCACAATGGTTGAGACTATAAATGGTCCAATAGCAATAGAAAAGATCCGGATAGGCAGCAAAGTCCTGACAAGACAGGGAGTTAGGAAGATATCAAATGCCGGCTGTACAGGTATGAAAAAAGTTTTTGGCTTGATGCTCTCGTGTGATACAATGCTGACCGGAACAGGTAACCATCCTGTTTACACCAACGAGAGGGGATTTGTTGAATTATGCGAACTGAAGAAATCAGATACATTATTAACACTACAAGAGATGAAACAATATATAACGGGATTAAGTATGCCTGCTCAAAGATATGTGCCGGGAAACTACGAAGTACAAAAGAAGACCGGATTTGCAGCATTTGTAGTAAACAATTTATTGCCAAAAAAAGTTACAGCCAAAAAACCTGTTCCCGTACATATGGTTACAAGGCAAGAAGTATCAATTCAGCCAACTTATAATTTAGAGGTTGAGGGATGCCCTGAATATTTTGCCAATGGCGTCCTGGTGCATAATTGCGTTTACAGCCTCGCCGAGATTATGACCCACACCCAAACCGGTTTCAAAAACCACGATCTCCGCTTATGGGAGGTCAAGGGCGTTATGGCGCTCAACCGCTATATCGTCGTTTCGGCGGCCAATGCCCGTAAAAAAAGCCCCTATACCGCGATATGGGTTATAGGGCTGGGTCAGGACCAGAAATATTACGTCATAGACGGGGTAAGGGACGTCTTCGACCTGGGTCAGAGGGTATCAGTTCTGTTTCAGTTCCATAAGGCGTACAGGCCCCTCGCTGTTGCCTATGGAGAGGATGGATGGCAGGTGGATCAGCCATACGTTGAAGAGCGGCAGAGAAAAATTAATTACGGATTCAATGTCATCCCATTAGGCGACGGTACTCCGAAGATGAAGCCCGACGATCGGATCAGGCGGTTGGCCCCGATGTTCAGTTCTAACAGGATTTTTCTGCCTGGGACGCTCAATAAACAGACCATCAAGGGGGAGATGAGAAATTTGGTCGCGGATTTTGTGAATGAGGAATATACGGTATTCCCGGAAGGGCAATATGACGATATGCTGAGAGCGATGTCGAGGATATTAGACCCGGAACTCAACGCGATGTTTCCATCGCCCTGGTATGAGCAGCAGGAATCCGTTGACCCGGAGCCGGAGGCGGATTATTAGGAGAGGATATTATGTCAGAACCAGGTGTAAAACACATAGACTTTAAGGCGTTAGTCGAAGCATTAGACCCCAACAGGCATAAACCGATTAAGATTTATGAGTTTAAAGGTTGTGGTGGCAAGACAAGGAAGTTTTTTGAGGAAGAGCTGAAGCCTGGGGAGACCTATCCATGGGCGACGTAAAAAGTTCAAGTTTTGTCACGGATGTCGGTCTGATTCAGGAGCAATTGAGGCTCTCAAGGTATTTTGGCTATCTGCCCGTCTATGCCTCTACAACCACGGATTTTTCATACGGCAAGATTGTTCTGGCCTGGCTGATCGAAGCCTGTCCTGGTTATTTATGGATAGTCGAGGTTAGAGATGAGGTTGTAAGCATCTGGAACGCCGACTTGGGCAGTTCGTGGGGTTTTAGGGCGCTAGTTAAAGAAGTAGATAACGACGGAGATATGATTAAGTCAGCAGCTCATGAGCTCTTAGCCCAATATGGCGTCAGAAACACCAGGGCCGACCAGGATGAACTCGTACATGGCCTCAAGAGAGACGCAAGGGGCGATGCGGTAAGGATAAACTAATGAGAGAAACACCGGCGCTTGAAGGTAACACGGAATCCGCGCAGACACGGATTGATGGAAGTCCTGACTGGATAGTTATAGCCCGGTCCGCCTATGAACGTAGCACGGACTACATGGACATCAACTATAGGAAGCAGTGGGAGCATAATATTGCTAATTTCAGATGCACGCACCCGCCGGGCAGTAAATACTATTCGGATGCCTATAAGCACAGGTCTAAACTGTTCAGGCCCAAGACCAGGGTTGCCGTGCATAAAAATGAAGCCGTGTTTGCCGCGGCCATGTTTTCTACCGATGATGTGGTTTCCGTGGGTGCCCGTGATAAAGGCAATGAGCAAGCGGTAATGGCGGCAGAGCTTTGGAACCAGGTGCTTAATTACAGGCTTATAAAGACCATCCCGTGGTTTAAAATAGCGATTGGGGCTATCCAGGAGGCTCAAAATTATGGTGTTGTGGTTTCTAAGCAAGAATGGGATTACCAAATCCGGATAATAGCTGATGAGTTGATTTATGGCCCGGATGGTATGCCGCTGGTTGATGATGCCACGGGGGAGCCGATCATACAGCCAAAGGTTGAAACAGTTAAAAATGAGCCCAAAATCAAACTGATCGAGATAGAAAACATCAGGATCGACCCAGCGGCGGACTGGCTTGATCCGATCAATTCAAGCCCTTACATTATCGAATGTATGCCGATGTATATCGGTGATATTTTAGATTATATGAATACGTTTAACCCGGATACCGGGGAGTATATCTGGAAGAGATACACGGCAGGGGAAATCGCGGCAAGTCGTGAGTCGAGAAAGACCGGGAGGCAGTTGCGGCGGGAAGCACAGGCTAAAGACCGGAGGGAACCCGCGCAGGCCGTGCCGGAGTTCAATATTGTATGGGTACACCGGAACTTCGTCAGGTGGCAGGGGAGGGAATACGTTTATGACACACTGGGGACTGATAAGCTTCTAAGCGATCCCAAGCCTCTTAACGAAGAATATCCGCAGGGGAGGCCGTTTGTTTTAGGGTTGGTCAATATTGAGGCCCATAAGATTTATTCTTCAGGGCCGAACGAACTGGCTAAAGACCTGCAGACAATAGCCAACGACACCCAAAACCAAAGGCTTGATAATGTCAAGATGGTTCTTAATAAAAGATTCATCGCGCTCAGGAACAAAAACACCGATTTGGCGGCGTTGAAAAGAAATGTGCCCGGAGGTGTGGTTCTTACCGATGCGGAT
>JASEGX010000159.1 GCA_030017815.1 Thermodesulfobacteriota bacterium
TCCCGCTCAAAAGCGTTGCGGGAATGACAAAAAATGGAGTTTTGCAAGAGGCTCTTCTTATGATTATCAAATAAAGTATGACCTGCACCACGAAAAGTCCTTCCAAGAATCAACCCTGGCATGGTAAGTTATAAATTGAGTCGTGTGAAGCCATACTTATGCTTCATTCAGCGCACAAATAAAAACACAGGATTTGAAGAAAGGGACGAGCATGAAGAAGGAAGGGTTTATTCTGTTTAGTGGCGGCGTTAAAGGGGCTGAAGCGGAATTTGGGGCGAATGCGGAGCGTTTTGGAATCGAAGAAGTGAACTTCACATTTGAAGGACACAACATCGTTCGCCAACGAGGCTTGCGGGTCCTGACCCACGAAGAGCTGAAAAATGGAGACGTGAGCCTGGAATACGTTTCGCGGCTGATGAATCGCCGCTACACCAGCAGTCCGACCTTTCGCAAAATTCTGCAAAGCATCTGGTATCAGATTAACAGCGGACAGGAAATTTACGTGATCGGAGAGATACTGGAGGACAAAACCGTAAAGGGTGGCACAGGATGGGGCGCTGAGTTCGCCAAACTATGCAACAAACCATTATACGTATTTGATCAGAAACGTAATGCGTGGTTCAGTTGGACTCAGACAGACTGGGTTGAGCGCGAGAGGGGAAATGAGCCGGTCATCACCCATGTTCATTTCGCAGGAACAGGGACGCGCTTTCTCGAAGAAAACGGCAAGAAAGCAATCGCCGGGTTATTCGAGAGAACATTCTCATAATTGAGTGGCACATCTGTTCCATTGTTGTAAGGCGGGTAGCTTAAGCAGTCAATGCGCCTGACGCCGGCCAGTTGGGCGTGTTATGGATAGGAGGGATGTAGCCACGTTAGTTCTGTTAATTCCCTCACGCGTCGCATAATCCTCGGATGTCTGAAAAAGATAAGCCCGTAGTGAATAAGCGGGGTAAGATATGATTCGGGTCTCGTCAAAAATTATGCTGGACGATAACGAGCTTCACTTCAGGTTCGTGCGCGCCTCCGGACCCGGCGGGCAGAACGTAAACAAGGTAGCAACTGCCGTTCAGCTCCGTTTCGACGTAACCGGCTCCCCTTCACTTCCGCCCGAGATTCGTGAGCGGCTAGTGCGCATCGCCGGGAAGAAGGTCACTGAGTCCGGGACGCTCATTATCGAGGCTCGACGCTTCCGCACACAAGAACGAAATCGCCAGGACGCAATCGATCGGCTGGCAGCGCTGATCCACAGAGCGGCAGAAATACCGAAGCCTCGCCGTAAGACCATGGCCCCTTTTGCGTCAAGAAGACGTCGCATAGAAGCAAAACAGCGGCGCAGTCAGACCAAACGTATGCGACGGCCAACTCAACCCTCTGAGGAGTAGGCCCAAAGCGTCCAGAGGCAAAGAAACCGGCTATTACCGGACAGGTACATAGCCTCCCCTGACCCCGGAATCAGAGAGCACAATTTGCCAAAGCTGGTTCTTTCTGGCCCTGAACGCCCCTGCGCAGGTGAGAAGGTAGTACTTCCACATTCGATAGAATGTCTCACCATATTTCCCGTGAAACTTGTCCCAGTTTTTATCTAAGTTTTGAAACCAGGCCATCAACGTTTTGTCATAGTCAGGCCCAAAATTGTGCCAATCTTCGATCACGAAGATCCCTTCGCACGCCCTGGCAATCTGGGATACGGAGGGCAACATGGCGCGGGGGAAGATATACTTGTTGAGCCAGGCGTCGATATCGGTGCCGGAAACGTTACCGCCGATGGTTTGTATGAGAAAGAGCGCGCCCGGCTTGAGATTGCGCTTGACGACGCTCATGTACCTGCGATAATTCTTGAAGCCGACATGTTCCAGCATACCCAGTGAAACTGCGGCATCGAAAGCGCCGTCGCTGCCTAGCCCATGATAGTCCTGCAACCTGACCTGGACCGGTAATCCGGCGCACATTTTTTCGGCCAACGCACATTGTTCTTTGGAGATAGTTATCCCCACGACTGAAATGCCGTAGTTCTCAGCAGCGAACCTGGCAAAACTGCCCCAACCGCACCCAATATCCAAAACCCGCATGCCCGGACGCAGGTAGAGTTTCCTGCAAACCAGTTCCAGTTTGGCTTCCTGGGCCTCGTCCAATGTCCTTGCGTTTTTCCAATAGGCGCAACTATAGACCATCCGTTTATCGAGCATGGAGCGAAACAGCTCGTTATCCAGATTATAATGGGCAGCGGCACAGAGGCAGCGTCTCTCGTTCTGCTGATTAAGAACCCGGGCCGCAAGGCATCCCCATGCGAGCGCCGCCCTGCTGGCCAGGCTGAGATCATTTATACTAAACTCTATGTCCTTCGCTAACGCCTTCTCTGCCAGGACATCCAGCCTGTCCGTCTCCCACCAGCCGTCCATATAGGCCTCGCCCACGCCCAAAGCCCCGCGGGCAAGCGCCCGCTCATAAAAACGTCCATCCCTGACCCGAATATCAAAATCTCCGTTGCCGTCTATGACGATACCGGCCGGGGCCAGGATGGCCTGAAGGATTCTTTTGGCTTTCGCTGCCTTCATAAGCATTTTATCCCAAGACCGGCATCAAACATCTTCCCGGCACACATCTCGAAACGCACCGCTGTATAGCAAGACAGAAAAGAAGCTGTTTGTCAGCAGACTATAGGCCGGCGTAAACCGCTATAACGCAGAAAGAGGAGGAATATCGTGTCGAACCCCGGAGGCAACGGTCGGAGACAGGCATACAACGCGCGCCCGATTACTTCTTGAGAATCCCGCAGGAGACGCCGGATGAACGCAGAGCGTATAATTATATTAGCACTCAATAATTATGATGTACAAGCAGAAATTACAGGGGAAGCCGGTCATCCTGTTCGAAAGGCGAGTGGACGGTCAAAATTGCAGATTTCAGCCAGGGTAAATTTTCTGATGAAGTTCCCCCGCCCCCCTCTTTGGTAAAGGGGGGCGGGGGATTGTTTTCATTGTTCTTTGTCCGCCGCAGGCGGATGAGTGTTTGAATCGTTTTTTTTCAGAGCGTCACGCCCGGCCTTAATGCCGGGACCTCGCCTTTTGCGCGAAGCGTCCGGACGTTCTATAGCTTCTGCGTGTACCCTGCGCTTTAAAGGCGCGGCCGCAGTTAGCCCCCTGGCTTTTGCGCGGCTCCGGGATAACCGGCTCCAGACCCGGAATCACCTGCCGGTCCAGGTGCTGGCCTGTGTAATGTTCGATGCACGCCAGCTTGTCCCTATCCTGGGGACTGACCAGGGATACGGCAATTCCCGATAACCCGCAACGGCCGGTCCGCCCGATACGGTGGACATAGTCCTCCGCCCTCATGGGCAAGTCGAAATTAATGACATGGCTCACGCTTTTGATGTCCAGGCCGCGTGCGGCCACGTCGGTAGCCACCAGAACCCTCACTCCTCCACGCCGCATACGTTCCATGGTGCGGTTGCGCGCGCCCTGACTCATGTCGCCGTGAAGGGCGGCACAGGCATGTCCCTGGGAGGCAAGAATCGCCGCCACTTGTTCGGCGCCCCGCTTGGTCGCAGTAAAGACAATGGCCTGTGAAACCTCCCGGTCGCCAAGCAAATGAGCCAGCAGGGCCTGTTTGTGCCCAAGACCATCGGCGCAGTGTATCCGCTGTTCGATGGAGGCATGCCTCTCCTTCACCCGCGCCAATTCGATGCGCGCCGGGTCCCGGAGGAGCCGGGGGGCAATACCCTGTACACCGCCCTCAAGCGTTGCCGAGAACAGCATTGTCTGCCGGGACTTAGGGACTGTCGAGGCAATACGTTCCACATCATCGATGAAGCCCATATCGAGCATCCGGTCGGCCTCATCCAGAACAAAGAGCTCTACACGGGAAAAATCCACCCGACCGCGCTGCATGTGGTCAAGAAGACGACCCGGGGTAGCGACAAGAAAATCCAGAGGCATGCGGAGCAGCTTCTCCTGAGCGTCGTAGGGAACACCGCCAACAATAGTGCCGGCCCTTGGCTGGGTGAAACGACCGAGTTGATGGACAGCCTGGGTGACCTGAAGCGCCAGTTCCCGGGTGGGCGTAAGCACCAGCACCCGCGCGCCACGGCCCCGAATCGTCGGGGGCGCGACCAACCGTTGGAGCGCAGCCAGCACGAAAACTGCTGTTTTCCCCGTACCGGTCTGTGCCGAGGCCATCAGGTCGCGGCCTTCCATGGCTATCGGAATGGCCTGGTCCTGGACCTCAGTGGGGATGGTGTAACCGCTTGCTGCGACAGCACGCAACAAACGTGGATCGAGATTGAATTTTTGAAACGACAAAGTAATACCCTCCTCCGCCCGCCACAGGCGGAATAAAAATTACCAAGGATAAACCGTTTTGCTGGGCAGTTTGTGGCAGGGGATTACCGCCAGGTTCCCCAAGCCGTTGTAAGCCAACGGCGTGGACGTCGCTAACCAGGAAACCTGCGGTAAAGAACAGCGGGAAAGGTCAGAGACGAAACGTTACTCCTGATAGGAATTTATGACTATACATAACAATGCACGAAAAAGCCAGCTTTTTTTCACCAAGCGCGTATATCGGCTCTGGATACTGCTTAACCGCCCTTTGGGCAAACCGAAAGAACACAAATTATTCATCTTATCAGTAGAAAGTGCCGAAAAGTAAAACAGATAGACATGATTACCGCGTGCCGGAGGACTTGAGAGAGCGCATAATAACAACACCAGGAGCTGATCCTTACGAACCTGTTTAACAAACTCGTAAATACCGACCTTTATGAACGACTGATCAAGTCGTCTGTCAATCGTCGTATCTTATCCATGGTATCCCGCCAACATATTTCCTCAGTTCTGGTTAAGATGTTCTATCGTAGCCTCGATCAGGATGCGGCAAAGGAAACTAAGGAAGCCTTTTAAAGTTAGACGATTCTGGTGGACATCTCGGCTATTTTTTTCTGGGCTATTTTGATTTCTTTTTTAAGACGAGACTTTTCCAGGGTATTAAATATAATCCGGGAAAGAGATTTATCGCTGACCATCTCCTTGGGCAAATAATCATAGGCTCCGGCCTGAATACTCTGTGAGCCGATCATTTCATCTCCCTTTCCAGTAACGAGCACCACCGGTATTTCCAGGCCCTTTTCCTGAAGGCGACTTAAAAATCCAGGGCCGTCTCCGTCGGGAAGCAAATAGTCCAAGAAGATAATATCCAACTTCTTTTGTTCCAGCACCTCCAGGGCCTCATGAATGTTGCCGGCCCGCCATAAGCTGATTTGTTCTTGACCCTTCAAAGCGGCATTGATTATTTCAAAATCATCGTCTGAGTCTTCTATCGAAAGTATATTTATCTTTTGGTCGAGATTAATAATAGAGGTGCCGGCAGCATACGGTTTTGTATCGTCATGACGAATAGAACGGATCTTTTCTACGATATCAGCTATCCGCTGCCCGGACGCTTCGATTCTGGCCAGGTGTACAGCTAATTTCTCCGGGCTATCTTTATGGAGATTCATTAGTTGAATATTACCTAATAGTCCGGTCAGCGGCTGGCTCAGCTCGTGAGCCGCGGCTCCGGCCATCTGGAGCAGAACCCTGAGCCGTTCCTCCTCAATGACCGATCTTTGTTGTTCTAAAATCTTGGTAACGTTCAAAAGTGTTTACATGGTCTAAAAATTGATTAAATCACGAT
>JASEGX010000160.1 GCA_030017815.1 Thermodesulfobacteriota bacterium
TTTCTATTTTGGTAAAAATAGGACATTTCTAAATTGGCTTGACAGGGTTCTTCTTTTTGCTTGCTTTGGATAAAGAATACGCATAGAATATAATAAATTCGTAAAGTTGGAGGGCGTTTTGTGATCGACACCACCACCATCGTTTTAGGAATTCTGGCCCTGCTAATCACTATATGGACCGTTTTGTTTGTGCTGATATTCCGGCAAGCCAAACGCATGGCCGCAGCCCTGGAAAACTTTCTTGATAATATACAGAGAGACCTGGCGCCACTCATTACGGACTTGAGTAATGCCTCACAGAAGATCTCGCGACTGTCGGAGAATGTAGATCAAAAGCTTAACCAGACCAATGACCTCTTTGCCGTCATAAAAGATACGAGCGAGGCAATGGCCATGGTCTCCCACCTTATCAAAGAAGGGGTGACCGCCACAACCACATACGTTAGAAGTGCGGCTGCCGGCTTCGGGGCCGTCTTTGAGTTCTTATCCAAACACATAGGCAAAGGAGGTGGCAAACATGGCGAGTGATGACAGAGGTTATAGCGCAGGGGCGGTAGTTCTTGCGTTCTTTATTGGCAGCCTGGTCGGTGCGGGCCTGGCGGTTGTCCTGGCTCCCGCTTCAGGGAGAGAAACGCGGGAAAAGATCAAGGGATGGGCCGACACCGGTAAAGACCGAATTACCGGCCTCGGCGAAGAGCTAAAAGAGAAGACTGCGCATGTTTTTGAACATGGCAAAGAATATTTTGAAGAAAAGAAACAGATATTGTCTTCGGCTATTGAAGCTGGCAAGGAGGCCATGGAAAAGGAAAAATCGAGGCTTTCTGCAACAAAATCAGAGACTACTACCGCAACAGATTAGACAAAGGATCCCCCCATCTCAGGCTCCGTAAAGAGGGGGAGAGGAGGGCTATATCTCCTGTTCCCCCCACTTTAGTTTGTTACGTAATATAGAGAAGTAACCTCTCGCTGGTGATTTTACTATGTGCAGCAGCCCCTTGGCCCGGCAGATGTTCACAGTTATGGATTCGCCCCGGCCCAACTCATAGTTAACCTGCCCATCCAGGATCAAGTGTACATCCGGAGACCCGGCGGTTACCTTTACTTTTATATTTGCCGAATCAGGAAGTATGATCGGACGGCTGCTCAACATAAAGGGACAAATAGGCGTCATTATAATCAGCTTTAGTTCCGGATGGACGATAGGCCCTCCGGCCGAAAGGTTGTAAGCCGTCGAACCGGTGGGCGTGGAGATGATCAGGCCGTCACCCTCGTAGCTGGTGACAAGCTCGTCATCTTCCCATACGAAAATTTTAATCATGTTAGAAAGGGCACCCTTACTGATAACTATCTCATTCAGGGCGCTGCCGGTCCAGCGTCCGGAAGTTTCTGAAAGTACCGTAGCCTGGAGCATCATCCTTTTTCCCACGGTGAAATCACCGGCCAGAAACCGCTCCAGCATCGTGTAAAGGCGGGCATCATAGCTGACTTCGGTCAGAAAACCGAGGCCGCCCAGATTGACCCCCAACACCGGAATTTTCTTGTTACCAAGCACCCGGGCCGCTCTAAGCAGAGTCCCATCGCCTCCCAGGACGATTACGGCGTCCAGGTCAGGCTTGGAAATGTCAGTAAAAACCTCGACACCGTGTTGCCTAAGCCATTTTTTCAGACTGCGAGCCACTTGTTTTGGTTTTCTATCCTCTTTTATCACCAGACCTATCTTCCGCATGTATCACCTCAATATAACTGCTCAACTAATTTCTACCTATAGCAAATGGCCTTATCCTCAGGCAAGCTAAAAATTGCACTTCTGCCCTGCTCCGTTAGAAAGTTGTTATCTGAAGGCTGTTATCAAAAATAATATTCCAATATACCTGTTTTTTAAGGTATAAGATATTCTGTTTGTTGAACACAATACAGTATTCATAAGGCCTTAGGATCATCATGTACTTTCTGACCCGTTATTTTTTGTTAGCTTTTGTCGCTCTGGTAGTCCTGGCTTCCTGCTCTGAGCCGCCCCGAAAAGAGATAGCGGAAGCGGATAGGGCCTATAAAGCGGCCCTGAATGCCCAGGCTGAGATTTATGCCAAGGAAGAGCTTGGCTCAGCGCGAAAGGCCCTTGAACGTGTCCAAGCGGAGATAAGAGAGGAAAGGTATAAAGAGGCGAGAGAGGCTGCACTCCTGGCCAGGACCCGGGCAGAAGCAGCATTAAAGGCAGCCGAAGAGAATAAGGCCAAAGTGAAGGCTCAGGCTGAAAAAGTATTGGCTGAATTAAAACTCAATTTAGACAAAACAAGAAAGATGCTGGCCGGGGCATCTAATCTCCGGGACAAGGACAGAGATAGGTTTAATTACCGGCTGGAGGATATAGATCTGGCCCTGTCTGAGTCTGATTTTCAGATTAAAAGGGGGGGATACCCGGTGGTCCTGGAAGAAAGCCAGAGGTTGAGCTCTGCCCTTTTGGGATTGGAGAAAGAAATTGAACCGGCTATAAAAAAGGCCTCCGTTCCGGACATCAAGGCCAAAAAGAAAAAGAGATTAAAAAAATAGTATCAGTTTAGCTGCTTGAAACGCTGTTTTCTGGACGACTAGCTCTTTTCAAACAGCTAACGTGTTACACGAGTTTAAAGTTTTTCTCTGCGGGCTCTGCGGTAAAAAGGCTTTTTTACGAATTGATCTATTTTACGAAGGTAATTTTGGCTGTGACGGGCCCTTTTTACGCCTGCGCCATGGCTGCTTCTTTGTACTGCGTGCGGGCTTATAAAAGAGTCTTATGGTAGATGGTGGAACCGATTTCTCTTCGGCCTCTGCCGCCAGCAAGAAGAGCCTTATGGCCTCAAGGGGATACCGGCGTGGCCTGATGCGCCGGGGAATCTGTCCGCTGGCCGCTATTTCTGAAAGGACAGGTTGCGCCGCAAGAAGGTGGGATGCGTTTTCCCGATCAGATCGTTTAATATCAAAGATTCCCAAGGCCGCGTATACGGCCTGCCGTATATCTTCTGTAAACCAGGGGTTGGGCGGTGGAGCTGATGGTGACCAAGCCAGGCTGGATGCACGGAACCAGGGGAGCAGAAAAAGGGCAAACATAAATGCCTGGCTAACCGGTGTACCCTCAGAACAAAGCCTGTCCAGCCTGCGAAGGAGTGCCAGGAGGAAAGGAGTCAAGATCTCCGCTTCTTTCTTAAGCGTCGGTTCGTAAAAGGGAAAGAGGGAGAAAAAGAAGCCGGTTTTTATCATTAAGTCCACACATGCGGCAGCACTGCCGCCGGTGAAATCCCTGAGCCATTCATCACGTATTCTCGATATCGGACAGAGCCAGATCCTGTCCCTGTTTTTCTCTATGGCCTGATAGGTATTTTCTTCTATGGTAAAGCCGGTACGCGCCGCATGCCGTATGGCGCGCATCATGCGGACCGGGTCCCTAATAAAACGGGGCTCCGGGTCACCGATGACCCGGATGATCCCGTGTTTGAGGTCTTGTACCCCGCCCACATAGTCCAGTACCGAAAAATCGGCGACATTATAGAAAAGGGCGTTTATAGTCAAATCGCGGCGTAAGGCGTCTTCCCCCGGCGTTCCATAAGTATTATTATCCTGTAGGGCCTCATCAGCAGGGTCAAATTCTGAACGGCATCGAAAGGTCGAAACCTCTACCACCTTACCCCCTTTAAAAAATATCTGTACCAGCCGGAATCGGCGTCCGATAAGGCGACTGTTACGGAATAGTTCTTTAATCTCGATGGGCCGGGCATTAGTAGCCACGTCAAAGTCCTTGGGCTTTCGGCCCAGAAAAAGGTCCCGGACGCCCCCTCCCACCAAATAGGCCAGATAGCCATGGTTTTTTAGCTTATAAAGTACCCTTAAGGCGTCCGGGTCGATGTCTTTGCGCGAGATGGGGTGCTCTGGCCTGAGGATGACTGTGACCGGGCGGGATTGTGTTGTATTTGTGCCCCGGTCAATCACTACTCAGCCTTTTTTTCATTGCGTAAATCGGCCTTTGTTTCTTTCAAATGTCGCAGGTGCCGATGGACGTACCATACGACGGCGGCTACGCCCGCCAGGCCGATTACCACATCGAATTTATGGAAGTAGTCCCGCAGAGAAGGCCAGTTGTGGCCAAGTTGCAGTCCTATATAGGCCAATCCCAGGCACCAGGGGAGTGAGCCCAAAAAGGTGTATATAATGAAACGCCAGAAGGGCATGCGGGCTATCCCCGCGGGCAGGGAAATAAAGGTGCGGATTACAGGCAAAAGACGGCTGAAAAAGATAGCCGCTTCTCCATAACGGCTGAACCACTGGTCAGCCATTTTGATATCCCGGTGTGAGATAAGGATATAGCGGCCGTATTTCTCTAACCAGGGCCGGCCGCCATAAATACCCGCCGTGTAGGCCACAACCGAACCCACTACACAGCCCAAGGCGCCCATAAAGCCTGCAACCCAGAGATCAAACCTCCCCGTCAAAACCAGATAGCCGGAGAAGGGCATAATGATTTCCGAGGGCAGAGGAATACAGGCGCTCTCAATAGCCATGAGCCAGACAATACCCCAATAGCCCAAGGCATTGATTGTATCAATAATAAACCGGCTTAAGATTTCAATTATTTCAGCGATCATGATTGTTTTCTTCCCAGCCGCATTCTCCGATGAGGCTTACAAAGCGCACTCCACCCAAGTCTTCTTCTCTGATCTTATCGCCCTCTTTTATGATTCTTATAAGTGACTGGGACCAGCGGTCTCCCACCGGGATGACCAGCCTCCCCGGACTGGCCAGTTGGTCGATTAGAGGGGGAGGGATGGCAGGAGCGCCCGCCGTGACGATAATGGCATCAAAGGGGGCCTCCTCTTTCCAGCCCAGAGTTCCGTCTGAAAACTTGATAATGACATTCCGATATCCCAGCGCATCAAGAGTGCGGCGGGCCCGGATGACCAGATTGTTTATACGTTCTATGGAGTAAACCTTATAGGCCAACTCGGCCAGAATAGCAGTCTGGTAGCCTGATCCGGCGCCGATCTCCAGTACCCGTTCAGTGCCTTTTAGTCCCAGGGCCTCGGTCATTAGAGCCACTATGTAAGGTTGAGAGATAGTCTGTTTTTCACTAATAGGCAAGGGATAATCACTGTACGCCTGGCTGTATAGGGCTTCTTCAATGAAGCAATGGCGCGGCACCTTACGCATGGCCTCGATAACCCGCGGGTCTTTTATACCACGGGCTATAATCTGAGTTTCCACCATCCTCTGGCGGGCCTTATCGTAATCTATGGGGATATCAAGGAGCATAATTTTACGCCTGGTTTTAATCTGGCTTGTCTCGGGAAAAACCAGGGATAGACCACTTTACCGTGCGTCTTCTTTCACCGTGTAATAACAATTGGAGGCCACTTCGCCTGTAAATTCGATTTTAATTGTCTCTATCTCTTTCTTTGACAATTTTTCTCCCAGATAGGGTATCTTACCCATGAGATCCTTTTTCACATTATAATAATACCAGCATTCAGAACCGTCCGGCCGATTTTCCACGCTGTTCGGCCGGCCAAAC
>JASEGX010000005.1 GCA_030017815.1 Thermodesulfobacteriota bacterium
ATCGGGGTATGGAACCAACAAAAAATATAGACAAAATATTAGCTAAAATAGATGAGGACCCCACAGGGATTTTCTGGGGTTAGAGAAGAACGTCAAAGACGGAGAGGCCGGACATTCCAGTGCACGTTTTAAATAAAAATGTTGCAGGAGTTACAGGAGCTGTAAGGGGTATATGGATTTTGAGACGGTTTTAGAAAAGGTTTTGACGGCATTTGAAAAAGCCGGTATTCGCTATGCCTTGATGGGTGGGTTTGCCCTCGGTGTCTGGGGCGTTCACCGCGCCACAGTGGATGTGGATTTCTTAATCGACAGGGATGACCTGGAGAAGGCCCACAGGATTATGTCTGACTTGACGTATCAATGTCTCCATCACACAGAAAACGTCTCTCAATATGTATCACCCCTGAATATCTTTGGCGAGGTGGACTTCCTTCATGCCTTCCGTTCGGCATCGCGGCGGATGCTCGAACGGGCTGAAGAGAAAAAGATATGCGGTGGGAAGCTGACTATAAGGGTCTTAATACCCGAAGATTTGGTTGGATTAAAAGTACAGGCCATGGTAAATGATAAGTCAAGATGGACGAATGATCTTGCTGATATAGAGGGAATAATGGCTCTACACAAGGCGGCTCTGGACTGGTCAATTATTGAGGAGTATTTTGCCTTGTTTGGTCTGGAGGAAATGGGACAAGAGTTAAGGAGAAGATACTGTGGCACTTGAGCAAGAAGAGAGACAGGAGTTGCTAAAGCTCGCCAGGTCATCCTCGCTAAGGGAAGATATGCATCGCTTAGCTTCCAGCCGACATAATCCCTTATTAGTCGATGGCAGGGTTGACCTGGATAGGTGGTTAGCATTTCTGAGCGATTACAACAAGTTTGTCAACCATACTCCTAAGCCCTTCCGCCCCATATCAGACCGGGTTATGAAGTTATAGGGGGCAGGGGACGCATGGGATTCGGCGGAGGTCGGAGGTGATCCGATTTTGTGTACTGGCTAGTGGCAGTAAGGGAAATTGTACATACCTGGAGTCCCACGGGGTTCGCTTCCTGGTTGATGCGGGATTAAGCGCGACGGAAATCACGAGACGTCTAAACGCTATCGGGATTTCTCCGGATTCTCTGAACGGTGTCGTAGTTACCCATGAACATAATGATCATATCCGCGGGGTCGGTGTTATCTCGCGCCGTTTTGACCTGCCTGTTTATATGACATCCGCTACCCATCGGGCGGCGGCCAGATACCTGGGCCGTATAAAAGAGGTATGCACTGTCGAAAGCGGCCGGTCTTTCACTATTGATAGTATTACCGTTCACCCCTTTTCTATCCCGCATGACGCCGCTGATCCGATCGGCCTTTGCGTCAGTAACGCCCGGGTCAAGCTGGGTATCTCCACGGACCTGGGGATGGTTACGCGCCTTGCTTCTAATGAACTCAAGGGCTGTCAGGCTTTGATTATGGAGGCCAATCATGACCCGGAGATGCTGGAATACGGCCCTTATCCGTGGCATCTGAAACAGAGAATAAAGGGACGATTAGGCCATTTGTCAAATTATCAGACCTGTCAGTTGCTGGAAGAGATACTGCATCCGGGATTGCAGCACATAGTCCTGGCCCATTTGAGCCAAGTGAATAATCACCCGGAGAAGGCCTATCGAGCAGTCAGAAGTTTCCTGGATCAGAGTTCGGCCACCACTAGTCTCTCGTTATCCTGGCAGGATCGGGTGGGGAAGTTGGTGGAGATAAGAGGATGATGCCTATGGATATATCTACATCGGTGAAATTTCTTATCGAGCAGGCCCTGGCTGAGGATATCGGGCCGGGGGATCTGACCACGGAGGCCCTGATCGATCCTGAACTCCAGGGGCAGGCCACCATCGTAGCCAAACAGGACTTCCTGGTCGCCGGGCTTGAAATCGCCGGGCAGGTCTTTCATACGCTGAATCCCACTATTGAATTTAAAGCTCTCCTCAAAGACGGGGGGCGCGCCGCACCTGGAGAGGTACTGGCCGAGGTTTACGGGCCGGTCGCTGATTTACTCAGAGGCGAGAGGGTAGCCCTTAATTTCTTGCAGCACCTTTCGGGTATCGCCACCCACACCCATAAATTCGTTGAGGCCGTGGCCGGGTTGCCGGTTAAGATATTAGACACCCGGAAGACCACACCAGGACTGCGCCTTCTGGAAAAGTACGCCGTCCGGATGGGAGGCGGCCATAATCACCGTTTCGGCCTCTATGACGCCATTTTAATCAAAGATAATCATCTGTCCGCCGTTAACTCACTGGCCGAGGCAATCCGGCGGACTAAGGACTATGCCCCGCGTGTGGCAAAAGTTGAGATAGAAGTCGCCAGCATAGACCAGCTCAAGGAGGCCCTGAAAGCCGGGGCCGGGGCCATTCTCCTGGACAACATGGACATCCCGACCCTGAAAGAAGCCGTGGCCCTGGCCGGGGGAAAGGCCGTTCTGGAGGCCTCGGGCGGGGTAAATTTAAAGAACGTGCGGGAAATAGCGAAAACCGGTGTGGATTTAATATCCGTCGGCGCTCTCACTCACTCTGCCCCGGCCTGCGACATAAGCATGCGGCTGTCTATTCTTTCTCCTCATACTCCAGGTAAATAGTCACCGTCCGGTTGAGGGCCCGGCCCTCCGGCCGGCCGTTATCATAAAGAGGATCACGGGGGCCTATGCCTTCATGGGTGATTCTCTCGCCCGCCGTAATCCCGCCGGCCAGGATCTGATCGTAAACAGCCCTGGCCCGCCTCTCCGACAGCCTCAGGTTATAATCTTCTTTGCCTATAATATCCGTATGGCCGATGATCTTCACCCTGGCGGCCGGGAGTTGTTTTATCCGCTCGATTATCTGATCCAGGACGACCTTATTCTGTTCCTTTATATCCGCACGATCAAAGTCAAAGAGTATAAGCGCATATTTTTCCAACACCTTATGGCCCGTCTTCTGGGCGACCTGTTCCTCGCGCTTTATGAACGTAACAGAAGAAGGCGCGGAAACGGTCTTGTATCTCTGTCCTTTTTCGTCTATGACCTCCATGCGAACGCTGAGATTTTTGTAAGCGCCTATCTTGCGGAGATCAAGGTCTTTCAGATCAAAGGCGTAGGCCGGCGCGGGTTCTCCCTCGCCGTCCGCAGACCGGATCACGGCGTCATCACCCATTACCTCTATAGCCCAATGCGCTACGCCATACCCGGCCTGGATCTGTGGCAAGAGCCGGATTTCTTTGGTGTCGCTCATCGCCTCCAGATAGATGCTTTTTATGGTGTCAACTATGGCCGGGGAATCAGAATATATCTCCGCCCGCTGGTTTTCGGCCCTCCCCTCATTTACCCGGTTGGTACTGGCCATGGCCGGCAGGCCACGGGCCTCAATATTCATCCGGGTTGGGTCTATGCCCCATATATCCTTTAAATAAGACTGTATGGTCCCGGCCCTCTGCCGGGAGAGGTTAAGTTTACCCCGCTCCACGCCGTAATGCGCGTTACAGCCAACAATTCTTATTCGGGCCTCCGGGTGCCCGGTCATGCGTTTCCCTATAATGTTCAGGACGTGATGATACTTATCCATCGTGCCTTTTAATTCACTTTCTTTAAATGTCCTGGTCCCGGCCGTATCTGTAAAAAGGACATAACGACCGGGGATTACACCTTCGCCTGTCTCAAAATATACATAATTAAGTAACGGAGAGCTGTCGACCGTGGTTACTTCCTCGATAGTTATCTTATCCGGCTCCATGCTCAGCGATCCGGAGGGTGGAGGCACAAGCTCATGTATCACTTTTCCCCTGGAAACCCGGATCGGACAAGGACCCGCGGTAGTTTCATAAATATCACCATAGATGTCCGTTACTCTGATACGGGTTTCAAGGTTACCGATAGCGGCCAGCTTTGTCCGGCCCAGTTCGTCCAGAGGAAACGCATATAACGGCTTTAGGTCACCTGCGCCCTTTATGGTCTTTATAGGTTCATTATCACCGAGGAGGGTGAGTTCCCAATCGGCAATGCCATATTCGGCCGTTATCCGCGGCCGAATTTTTATCTCATCTATGCCGTTCGTCTCTGTAATAAATGCATTTGCCGCGTCCGTCTGCATAGTCAGCAGATCGTATATAATTTCTACCCGCTGATTTTCCGCCCGGCCGCCCAAGACATCCATAGCCGTGGCCTGCGCCGGCAGATTGCGGGTCTCCACCTTCATGCGCAGGGGATCCACCCCCCAGACATTATAAAGATAGGCCCTTACCGTCTCGGCCCGGCGGCTCGAAAGATCAAGGTTATTCTTCTCTACGCCGGTCTCTGAGTTACAGCCTACGATACGTACCCGGGCCATAGGATTTTGGGTCAGGCGTCTGCCCACGATATTGAGCAGGTTGAAATACCGCTCCGGCGCAGATTTCAAGGTTTTTTCATCGAAGGTCTGTGTCTGCGCCCTGTCCTTCAGGAGGACATACTTTCCGGGAATCTCACTTTTGCCGGCCTCAAAGAATACATGATTTAATATCGGCGAGCCATCGTTCATGGTAAACATGTCAAAACTTAATTCCGCAGGCTCCAGGGACAATGTTCCCTGCGGAGGATTGAGGAAACGATACGTAACTACGTAGCGATGAAACAAGGTCGTAGAAAAAGACTGGAAAATAGGCAGAAGTTCAGTGGCGGAAGTAGCCTTCCATATCTTACCTCCGTGAGTCTCGGCAAACGATTTAAGGAAGGGGTCCGGAGCCGGCACCGGCATATAGTCTATGGAATAGGCCGCGAGATTCACCATCCCCTTGGCCGCGGCCTCCACCGCCTTACGGTCCAGGATGCTGTTGAGATCCTCGCCATCTGTGAAGACCACGAGAAACTTATTGCCCTTTTCCGGCGTCTTTTGGATTAAATCCAGCCCGGCCACCATGCCTTCGTAGAGGAAGGTCTGATTGGTTAATCCGCGATCAAAGCTTTCCCGGAAAAAGTTCCTGAGCATCGAGACATCGTTGGAACGAAAGGTCTTGACGTGCAGGTTGCGTTCATTGACCTTCATGGTATGTGCATCATCAAAGACCACCACCTGGATATCATCGATGGGCCGCACTATCCTGAGGAATTCTTCCAGGGCCGAGAGGAGCGGCTGCACGGCCTGGCGCTCCTTCATGGAAAAAGAATTGTCTACAACCAGGACCACATTCAGTCCCACGTCCTTTCTGGTTTCAAGGGACTCCGCCGATAATATCCTGGCTTTTTTCCGCCCCCTTTGCACTACAAAATCTTCGGCCTTCAGTCCCTCAACAGGGTTATCCTCGGCATCCAGGGCCGAAACCAGTACCTTGTTTTCGCCTATAACCTGATAAGACAGCTTAACGGCGCGGGCCGGGGCCAGGACCTGAAAGCCTTCCTCGGCATAGCCTGTGCAGACATAAGACATGCCTATAACTATTAAAAAAAGGACAAACATTACCTTTTTCATCGCGTTCCTCCGTGAACTATATTTCGTATTGTCAAAAAGTTCACCGCAGAGACGCAAAGGAGATATCTCAAAATTCAAATTTGAGATTTGAGATTTTTCTCTCTGCGCCCGGCTCTGAATTCTAAAGGAAAGACGGCCCCGGGTCAATGCATTTTACTTAGAATCCGCTGAACGGTGTCGGAGTAAAGGTCACCACAAAAAGGATCAAGGCCAATACCCCAAGCCACTTTCGTTTTGTGTCCAGTGGAATGGCAGGATTGAGCGGCGGGGGATGTTGCCAGCCCATAACATAGAGCAGCCCCGCCCATATAAACCAGCCTGACCAGCCTACCAGGCCAAGAATTATAAGGGCAATAAAACAGCCGATAGCGAGCCTCTTTGATTTTTCTCCCAGGATGGCGTAGGCGATATGTCCGCCGTCCAGTTGGCCGACGGGGATGAGGTTAAGAGAGGTCACCAGTATCCCGATCCAGCCGGCAAAGGCCACCGGGTGGAGGACGACCTGATAATAGTCAGGCAGCTTGCCCAGCGCGAGCCGGACCATCTGGTCCAGGAGGATGGAAGACCCGAGTTCCACGCCGGTGGGTTTAGGCATTACCTGGATAGTGGACATCTTAAGGCCGATATAGAGCACCGGGATGGCTACGACGGCCCCCCCCAGTGGCCCGGAGAGGCCGATATCCAGGAGCGCCCTTCGGTCTTCCATGGGTGATTTTATCCGGATAAAGGCCCCGAAGGTGCCGATTACCGATGGGGCAGGGATGAAAAAGGGCAGGGTAACATGTACGCCGTGGTACCGGGAGACGAAATAGTGACTCATCTCGTGGGTTATGAGTATGGCCAGGAGGGTGAAGGAAAAGGGAATCCCTTTGGTGATCAGTGTCCAGTCTTTAAGCAGGGCGGCCAAGGAGACTTCTTGCTGGAGAGCCCCGGCTGCCGTGGTTGAAATGACCGTCAGCAAAAAGAGAAGTATGTTGACTGCGATGGATGAACCCTTGGTCTTAAGCTTTAGCGTCACGCCAGGATAACGATGGAATGGTTTATGGCTTTTTGGAATTGACCCGTTCTTTTAATTCCTTACCCGCCTTAAAGAATGGAAGTCTTTTGGCAGATACGTCGATATTCCGGCCTGTTTTGGGGTTACGGCCCACGTAGGGTCTATAGTCTTTTACTACAAAACTACCCAGTCCCCTTATCTCAATACCCTCGCCGGCCACCAGCGCCTGGCTCATGGCCTCAAAGACAGTGTCAATTACTTCTTCGGCTACCTGCTTGGTCAAGGCAGTCTCTTTGCTCAGGGCCGCCACTAAGTCTGACTTGTTCATGGCACTATCCTCATCACCTGTCTTAGCTTAGGTCAATACATATACCAAATCTTGTATAAGCTTGTAAAGAATAATTTGGCGGTTTCGTGAAAAACCATCGCCACAAAGACGCCAAGGCACTAAGATATGTAATGTATTTTCTTCTTATCCATTCTTTGCGTCTTGGCGCCTTTGTGGCTGCATGGTTACGTAATTTTTGAGTTTTCCGACTTCTTCCGTCCGGAGAAGCCGGTACTGGCCGGTGGCCAAATGACCCAATTTGAGATCGGCAAAGGCTGTACGGCGCAGGTTAAGCACGGGATGCCCGACGGCTGCGCACATCTTTTTTATCTGCCTTTTCCGGCCTTCCCGGATGGTTATTTCCAGAAGAGATGAATCTTCTCCCTTCCGGAGGCACTTAACTAGGGCTGGCTGCGTCTTATGGCCTTCTATAATAACTCCGTTTCTCAGGCGATCAATAGCCTGCTTCGCGGGTCTCCCTTTTACTTCTGCTTCGTAGGTCTTGGACGCCTTAAAACGCGGGTGCTGGAGTTTAAAGGACAAATCCCCGTCGTTGGTAAGCAATAGAAGGCCCTCGGTGTCGTAATCCAGTCTTCCCACCGGACAGACACGGACGGATATATCTTTCAAGAGGTCGGTAACTATAGGCCTTTTTTGGGGATCCCGCAGCGTGGTCACAAATCCCTTGGGTTTATTTAACAGGGCATAGATAAGAGTCGCCGGGGGCGGTAGCGGCCTGCCATCGATGAGGATCATATCCTTTGCGGTGTCCACCTTTATACCCATGGCAGTAACTATGCGGCTGTTTACTGTGACTCTGCCCTGGCGAATGAGATCTTCGGCGTGTCTTCGCGAGGCGATCCCTAACCGGGCCAATGTCTTATGCAGTCTTTCTTCCATATCTAGTGCTTGACCGAAAACCTTCTTTTTTCGGTCAAAAATTCGAAATCCGAAGTACGAAATCCGAAATAATGACAGAAATACAAATGTACCAATGACAAAAACATCAAATTTTCAATATGTTAGTTTGGGTCATTTTGTCATTTGATATTCGAATTTCGATATTCGAATTTTGCCTGAACGTGACTTTTCGTTCAGGCACTATCTAAGATTGGTCAAAGAGGTCCGGAGTCCTTTCTTTGCCCTCGACAGTATCGGGGGTAAGGGCCTTGATTTCTTTAAGACTGGGAAGGGAGGACAGATCCCTTAGATCAAATACCTCTAAAAATCTTTGGGTGGTTCCGTAGATAAGGGGTTTCCCGGCTAATTCCTTGTTGCGTCCTACGATGCGAATAAGTTTTTTCTCCAGAAGCGATTTCAAGACGCCGCTCACATCTACCCCGCGGATTCTTTCTATTTCAGACCGCAATATGGGTTGCTTGTAGGCAATAATGGCCAGCGTTTCCATAGCCTCGCGGCTGAGCCGCGCCGGAGCGGATTTTTTCAGGCGGGCAATCCAATCCCTGTATTCAGGCCTTGTCCTGAACTGGAAGCCTTCGGCTACCTCATAAAGGGTGAAGCTGTGGCCTCCGGCATCGTATTCGTCCTTGAGTTGAACCAAGGCTGCCTCTATCTCCTCCTTTTTGTATTCCGGGAGGACATCGATAATCTTATCCCGGCGGAGCGGTGTTTCGGAGACGAATATCAAGGCCTCCAGGATTTGCTTTAGTTCAGACATAACTATCTGGATGCACCGTTAACATAGGAGTTTTGAACGGCTGGATAGCCCAAAAAGGCCTCAATCTCCTTTATAAACCCGGCAGAAGGAGCGACCTTAAGCGTGGATGGGAGACTTATGGTCACTTCGCCCTTGCCGGGGAGATTAAAATGGAGAAACAACGGGCAATGGCCCTTGTGCCCCTCGACTATATTCTTTAATCCGATGATCTTTTCCGGTGTTAATCCCACCAGGGAAAGCCGCATATCCAATGCGGCGACACTTTTTTCCAGCGCCTGGCTGAGACCGAGAATCTCAGATGCTATTATCTTAGACCCTCTTTCATCGCCGGCGATCTTACCTTTTACCAGTAAGGGTTTATCGCTTTTAAGCACATCCTGGCAGTCGCGGTAAGTATCCGCAAAAACTACTATCTCAACCACACCCTGAAGGTCTTCCAGAGAAAGGAAGGCCATCCGTTCACCCTTTCTGGTGCTTATCTCTTTTATGTTCCTGACCAGGCCCGCCAGGGTGACTTCTTTACCCTCCGGGAGGGTAGTGACCTGAACAGTATCGGTCGTAACCAGCTTTTCCATTTCCTGGGTGTATCCGTTGAGGGGGTGTTCACTTATGTAGAGGCCCAGCGCCTCCTTCTCAAGATTTAGTAACTGGTCTCGAGGCCACTCTTCCATGATAGGCAGGGTGATGGATGAACCGGTATCCGGAAGGGTCTTTTCGCTAAATATAGACATTTGACCGGATTCCTTTTGACGCTGCCTGCTTTGAGCCAGGTCTATCGCGTCATCCAGGATGGCAAAAAGCTGGGCACGCTTGGCGCCCATAGAATCAAAGGCCCCGGCTTTTATCAGGCTTTCCGTCACCCGACGATTAACCCGCCGCAGGTCAACCCTGAGACAGAAGTTTTCCGGGGAGGTAAACGGACCTTCCTGGGTCCGGGCGGCAATGATGGAGTCAATGGCTCCCATTCCTACATTCTTTATGGCGGCCAGACCAAAGCGAATCCTGCCTTTAACCACACTGAAGTCGCTATCGCTTTCATTGATGTCCGGCGGCAGGATTTCAATTCCATGCTCACGGCATTCTGCTACATGTTTAACCACGTTATCCGTGGAGTCCATGTCGCTGGTAAGCAGGGCAGCCATAAAGGGCAGGGGATAATGGGCCTTGAGATAGGCGGTCTGATAAGCGATAAGGGCGTAAGCCGTGCTATGGGATTTGTTGAAGCCATAACCGCCGAACTTTTCCATGAGGTCAAATAGTTTTTCCGCCTTTTTCCTGGGGACACTATTTTTTGTGGCGCCGCTGACGAATTTTTCCCTTTGCGCGGCCATTATTTCGGGTATTTTCTTTCCCATAGCCGCGCGCAGGACATCGGCGTCACCCATGGAGTAATTGGCCAGGACGCTGGCGATCTGCATGACCTGTTCCTGATAGACGATGACCCCATAAGTTTCCTTGAGTATCTCTTCTAACTGGGGGACGGGATAGCTCACCTCAATCTGGCCGTGTTTACCCTTTACGAAGTCATCGACCATGCCGCTTTCCAGTGGTCCCGGGCGATAGAGGGCCACGGAGGCGATGAGGTCTGTGAAGGTTTGGGGTTTCATCTTGATAAGTAAATCTTTCATCCCCGCACTTTCAAGCTGGAAGACGCCGGTTGTGTCACCGCGGGAAAGTAGCTCGTAGGCCTTTTGATCATCCAGGGGTATTTGCCCGAGGTCAAGCGCCTCATCATATTTTTTTTGAATCAATTCCTGGCTATGACGGATGATAGTCAGGTTTTTCAGACCCAGGAGATCAAATTTAACCAGACCGATCTTATCCACGGCCTTCATGTGATATTGGGTGAGGACTTCACCCTTGGGACCACGATAGAGCGGCAGATATTCCACTATGGGTCTATCTGAAATGACCACGCCCGCAGCGTGGGTAGAGGCATGCCGCGGCAATCCCTCCAGGGCCATGGAGACCGTAATTAAGTCTTTCACCCTGGGATCTTGTTCCGCTAATTCCCTTAGCCGCAGCTCTTTTCTCAGGGCCTCTTCCAGTCTTATATTCAGTTGATTGGGGATCAACTTGGCTATCCGGTCCACCTCGCCGTAAGGCATGCTCATGGCCCGCCCCACATCCCGTATCACGGCCCGGGCCTGCATCTTACCAAAGGTTATAATCTGGGCGGTATAGTCCTTACCCCCGTATTTTTGTGATATGTATTCCAGGACCTCTTCCCTTCTATCCTTACAGAAATCGACATCAATGTCCGGCATGCTGCGTCTTTCGAGGTTCAGGAAACGTTCAAAGAGAAGGTTATATGGCAATGGATCAATATCCGTGATGCGTAAGGCATAGGCTACCAGGCTGCCTGCGGCTGAGCCGCGGCCCGGACCGACCGGGACACCTTTTTTTTTGGCGTAGTTGATAAAATCGGATACGATAAGAAAATAACCGGAAAAGCCCATCTGCCGGATAACATCCAGCTCGTAGGTCAGTCTCTCCCAGTAAACTTCCCCCCTTTTTTCATCCAGCCCTTCCTTCCGGGTTATGGCCTCAAGGCGTTTTTTAAGCCCCTCTTTGGCTTCCTCTGCCAGTTTACTGTCGAGCGTTTCTCCTTCCGGCACAGGATAGACGGGGAAATGATATTCTCCCAGTTCGAGTTCCAGATTACAACGCCGGGCAATTTCTATGGTATTTTGTAAGGCCTCCGGGGTATCGGAAAAGAGTGACTCCATCTCGGCCGGTGAACGCAGGTAAAGCTGGTCCGTAGAGAATCTCATCCTGTTCTGATCTCCCACGGTCTTTCCGGTCTGCACACAGAGGAGGACATCATGAACGCGGGCGTCTTCCCGGCGCAGGTAGTGGCAGTCATTGGTAGCTACCAGGGGCAGGGAGAGGCGATCGGCGATCAGCTTGAGGCCGCTGTTAACCGTCTTCTGTTCGGCTATGCCGTTTTCCTGGAGTTCTAAGTAAAAGCGGTCTGTAAAGATGCGGGCGTATGCAGCGGTTTTTTCCAGGGCGGCCTTTTCGCCTTCGTGGAGGAGGGCAAAAGGGATCTCGCCATGTAGGCAGGAGCTAAGGGCGATGAGCCCGGCATTATATTTTTCCAGGAGTTCTTTATCGATGCGCGGCTTGTAGTAAAAGCCCTCGAAGTATGCGGCGGTTACCAGCCGGCAGAGGTTTTTGTATCCCTCCTGGTTCTGGGCCAGGAGTACCAGGTGAAAAGCGGTCTCTTCGTTTATCCGCGCGGTTTTATCCGAACGGTTTTTGGGCGCTACATAGACCTCGCAGCCGATGATGGGTTTTATATCGTTTTGCCGGGCCATCTGATAGAAATCAACGGCGCCAAACATATTGCCATGGTCGGTCATGGCTATGGCCGGCATGCGGTATTCTTTGGCCGTGCGGAATAGATCCTTGAGGCGAATGGCGCCGTCCAGGAGGCTATATTCGGTATGGACATGCAGATGGATAAAATTGGCACGTTCCATGATACGGTAGTATTATTATCCTATTCCCATTCTATAGTGCTGGGCGGCTTGGAAGAGATGTCATAAACTACGCGGTTTATGCCCTTTACCTCATTAATGATGCGATTGGATATAGTGCCGAGCAGGTTGTAGGGTATCTTGCTCCAATCAGCAGTCATAGCATCGAGGCTGTCCACCACCCGAAGGGCTATGACATGCTCATACGTCCTCTGGTCGCCCATAACTCCCACCGTCTTGATAGGTAAGAGGACAGCAAAGGACTGCCAGACCTTTCGGTAGAGGCCGGCCTTTTTTATCTCTCCGAGGACGATGGCATCGGCCTCCCGCAGGATAGCCAGCCTTTCTGCGGTTACCTCCCCAAGGATACGGATGGCCAGGCCTGGTCCGGGAAACGGCTGTCGATAGACGATATCTTTTGGCATGCCCAGTTCCAGACCGACCTTGCGCACTTCATCCTTGAAGAGTTCCCGGAGGGGTTCAATGAGTTCAAGCTTCATGATCTCCGGCAGGCCGCCTACATTATGATGGGTCTTGATTACGGCGGAAGGGCCTTTAAAGGAGACGCTTTCAATAACATCCGGGTACAGGGTGCCCTGGGCCAGGTACTTGACCTTACCTATGCGCCGGGCCTCCTTCTCGAAGATGTGTATGAAGCCGTGGCCGATGATACGCCTTTTGGCCTCAGGATCAACGACCCCTTTCAGTTGTTTAAGGAAATACCCTGAGGCGTCCACATCGGCGAGTTTAATCTTATAATGCCGCGTGAAGAGATTGCGGACGCTTTCCGGCTCGCCCTTTCGGAGCATCCCGTTATTTACAAAGATACAGGTAAGCTGCGGGCCGATGGCCTTATGTATAAGCACGGCTACTACTGAAGAGTCCACACCGCCGCTGAGGCCGCAAATAACCCGATCCGGGCCGACCTTTTCTTTAATGGCCTCCACTGTGGTTTCGATGAAGGACTTCATGGTCCAGCGCGGCTTGATTTTACAGATGCGGAGTATGAAGTTTTTCAGGATATGGTTTCCTATGGAAGTGTGCGCCACCTCGGGATGGAATTGCACTCCAAAAAGAGGCCTTTCCCTGTGCCGCAGGGCGGCGATAGGGGAGTGCGCGGTGTGAGCGACAGGCGCAAATCCGGCCGGGAGGCGGTTAACCTTATCCCCATGGCTCATCCACACCGGGTGGGTCTTCTCCAAGTCCGGTTCCAGGCCATAAAACAGGTCTCTGGCGTCGTCGATGAAGAGATCGGCATGGCCGTATTCCCGTTTTGCGGCATGCGCCACCTTTCCGCCTGATTGATGGGCCATAAGCTGCATACCATAACAGATGCCCAGTACCGGTACGCCAAGATTATAGATTTCCGGTGTGCTTATGGGGGCGCCCTTATCATAGACCGAGGACGGTCCTCCGGAAAGTATAATACCCTTCGGCTGGAAGGCGCGGATCGCGGCTAAAGACAGGTTAAAGGGATGAATCTCGCAATAAACCTTGTTTTCGCGTATGCGCCTGGCAATAAGCTGGGTATATTGCGAACCAAAATCCAGGATCAGTATTTTTTCGGCGTGAATATTATTTTTCATGATCGCATAGACCTTGTTTTTGCACTTTTCCTTGTAGGAGCGGCATCTTGCTGCGACTCCTAGTCGCACCTAGAAGTATCCGTTTACCGTTATCAGTTAGCCGTTGTCCGTAAGAACCTGAAAAACGTTTTTTCGGTGAACTGTGAACGGTCAACCGTGAACGGTTACGCATTTTTATTGCTCCACTCTATAGTTCGGGGCCTCTTTGGTTATGATAACGTCGTGGACATGGCTTTCTCTCAGGCCGGCCGGGGTAATCCTGATAAAGGTCGCCTTATGGCGGAGTTCCTCTATGTTTTTACAGCCTACATAACCCATGCCCGCCCTCAGGCCGCCTATCAATTGATATACCGTGGCCGCCAGGGAGCCGCGGTAGGGAACCCGGCCTTCGATGCCCTCCGGCACGAGCTTGGATAGCTGTTCGATATTTTCCTGGAAGTAGCGATCTTTACTTCCTTTTTTCATGGCCTCTAACGATCCCATGCCCCGATAGACCTTGTAGGTCCGCCCCTGATAGAGCACAGTCTCACCCGGGCTTTCCTCCGTGCCGGCAAAAAGGCCTCCTATCATCACAGAATTGGCCCCGGCGCCTATGGCTTTGGTTACATCCCCGGAAAACTTAATACCGCCGTCCGCAATGACCGGTATGTCATGCTTATTACAGACCAGCGCACAATTGTGTATAGCCGTCATTTGCGGTACCCCCACGCCGGCGATGATACGTGTCGTACAGATAGAGCCGGGGCCGACTCCCACCTTTACGCCGGTTACTCCGGCCTTAATTAATCGTTCAGCGCCTTCCGCGGTAGCTACATTGCCGGCGACAAGTTCCAGCCCGGGAAAATGCCTTCTGATATCTTTTATTGCTCTGACCACATTTTCTGAGTCTCCATGAGCAGAATCAATAACTACAACGTCAACCCCGGCCTCAACCAGGGCATTTACGTGTTCAATCCGTTCCGGACCCACGCCCACGGCCGCGCCGACTCTGAGCCGCCCCAGGCTATCTTTGCAGGCCATGGGATATTTTATTATTTTTTCAATATCTTTTATGGTGATCAGGCCCTTCAGATTTCCTTCATCATCAACCACTAATAGTTTTTCAATACGTTTCTTATGCAGAAGAACCTTTGATTCTTCCAAACTTATTCCTACCGGGGCGGTTACCAGGTCCTCCCTGGTCATTACTTTTTCCACTTCCTGATCCAGATTGGTTTCAAAGCGAAGGTCGCGGTTAGTGACGATGCCGACCAGCTTTTTCCCTTCGACTACCGGCACGCCTGAGATGCGGTATTGCTGCATGATGTTCAACACCTCATATATCTTCTGTCCCGGGCTGACGGTCACCGGATCAACAATCATGCCGCTTTCAGACTTTTTGACCTTTTCCACTTCCAGCACATGGCTTTCGATAGGCATATTTTTGTGTATGATTCCCAGGCCGCCTTCCCGGGCCATACTGATGGCTGTATGGGCCTCGGTTACAGTATCCATAGCGGCGCTGACCAGGGGGATACTGAGCTTAATGTTGCGTGTCAACCGGGTGGCCGTGTCCACTTCCTTGGGTAAAACCGATGAACTCTGGGGTACCAGTAACAGGTCGTCAAAAGTATAAGCTTCCTTTATCTCGTGTAACATATTTCTCTATTCCTTTCCCACATATCTATGGCTATTCCTTCCAGGATACCGTCGTGGCTGACGGTCATTTCCGGGAGGGAAAAGGCCTTAAGGATCCCTATCCATATTATTAATCCGGCCAGGATAATATCTTCTCTCCCCGGTTCGAGACCGGCCAGGACTAATCTGTCCTTAGCCTTTTTTACCCTTAACCGGTCGAATAGTGCAAGCAGTTTGTTTATGGTCAGGACATGCCCATGCGCCAGATCAGAAATATAATCACGGAGGACCAGGTCCATGGCAGCCAGGGTGGTCGCTGTTCCCGCGGTGCCAACCAGCCTGTATCCTCCTTCATATATAATATCTTTAAACGGCGTAAGCATTATGACCTTGCCTAATTGTTCGGCCACACAGCCCCTGAGACCTTCTATCTCCTTTTCCACCGGGGGAGCATGCTTAAAATAGGTCTCGGTGAGATATACCGCTCCCAGGTCAATGCTATGAACGGCTTCGATTCTGTAATCTCTGACTATAATGAGTTCCGTGCTGCCGCCGCCCGCATCCACGACCACAGCCCGATTACAGGATTGCGGAAAATTCCATAAGATACCCTTTACAGAGAGCCTGGCCTCTTCTTCACCGGATATTATATCGATGGGGACGCCTGTTTGATTATAGAGCTGTTGTATGGTTTCTTCCCCATTACCGGCCTTGCGAAAGACACTGGTTCCTATGGCCCGGAAATCATCGACTGAGCGCCTTTCCATTGCCTCCCTAAAACGTACCAGAATCGGTGTAGCCCTGACTACAGCTTTCTCGTTTATAACACCCTGCTGTTTGAGACCTTCTCCCAACCTGACGTTAGCTCTGTCCGTATGAAGGGTGAGGATCTTTTTGTCTTTGATTTTACCAATCCAGAGACGTATGGTGTTTGTGCCAACGTCTATAGAGGCTAAATTTTGTTGCATTATGGAGACAGGGTTAGGCTTGATGAACTCGTAAAAAGTCGTCATTCCCGTGAAAACGGGAATCCAGCGAATGCTAACTACTTGAAAAGACTGGATTACTGCTTCCGCAGGAATGACGGAAAAGGGCTTTATCAGACTTTTTACGGATTCATCAGTCTTGACATTAGATTTTGTATATTACTATATTCACAGCCAAAAGAAAAGGGAGGCCATGATACCTTTTGATTATTTCCGTTAACACTGTCAATCCCCAACCCAGATTGATTAACCGGACAGTAGAGGTACTTCGTTCCGGCGGGATTATTGCTTATCCGACTGATACTGTCTATGGGATAGGTTGTGATATTTTTAATAAAAGGGCTATAGAGAAGATTTACCAGATAAAACAGAGACCAAGGCATAAGCCCTTTAGTTTTATCTGCGCCGACCTTAAGAATATCAGCGAATATGCCCACGTTTCCAACTTTGCCTATAAGATTATGAGAAAGTTATTGCCTGGGCCCTATACATTTATCCTGGAGGGATCTAGTTTGGTGCCAAAATTGATGCTTACCCGCCGCAGAACGGTTGGGATCAGGGTTCCTGACCATACCGTTTGTCTGGCTATAGTACGGGCATTGGGGCATCCTATTGTCAGCACCAGCGCTGCTATAGGAGATTTTCAAATAATGACCGGGGACCCCGAAGAGATAGAAGAGAAATTAGGGCCTTCTTTGAACCTGGTTGTTGATGGGGGGATACTGTATCCTGAGCCTTCTACAGTAGTTTCGCTTATTGATGACAGCCCGGAAATAATACGCGTAGGAAAGGGAGGTATCAGTCTATTTAGCTAAGGACTTTTTAAGTTCTCTACCCATCTTGAAGAGGACTGTTTTCCTGGCCTTTAATTCCATTGTCGCCCCGGTCTTTGGGTTTTTACTTATCCGTGATTTCCTCATCCGGGGATTAAAAGTACCAAAGCCTCTTATTTCTACACGCCTACCTTCAGATAGAGATTTTTGCATGGTTTCAAAGATGGTATCCACTATGACCTGTATATCTTTTTTGTAATATTTAGGGAACCGTACGCTTAGTTGATTTATTAGATCGCTTTTAACCATAAGATACACCTCGTCATTCCAATGTTCCATTATTCCAATGGGGGGAAACCCCCTAACTTCCTAATCCGGCTTCGAAAGAAAGTTTGTAGGGAATGTAGAAAAGCCCCTCTAGAACGCTCTCCCTAAAGGTGGTGTCCAGGATAAGCTCCCAGAAGGATATTCCTTTTTTCTTGGGGTATATCACTTCGGGCTCTTCTTTGAGGCCTGCCATCTGTCCGGCCGCGGCTATGGCCTCTTCCATATTCCCGAGTTTGTCAATCAGGCCCAGCTCCATGGCCTGTTTACCGGAGAAGATCCGGCCATCGGCTATTTCCCGGATTTTTTCTTGAGGTATTTTGCGTCCGCTGGCCACAACTTCTACAAACTGGGATTGTACATCATCTATGACTCCCTGAACCATGGCCTTTTCTTTTGCCGTCATTTCCCGGGTTGGGGAGCCCGCGTCCTTTAATTCACCGCTTTTTAGGGCGCTTATTTTCAGACCGATTTTACGTAATAGTTCTTCTGCGTTGGCAAACTTCATAATAACGCCGATGCTGCCGGTTATTGTCCCTGGATTGGCTATAATCTTATTTGTCCCCACCGCTATATAATAGCCGCCGGAGGCAGCTATGGAACCACAGGAGGCGACCACCGGTTTTACCTGGCCGGCCCTCTTTACCTCAGTATATATTTCCTGAGCAGCGCCCACTATGCCACCCGGACTGTCGATACGGACAACAATGGCCTTAATCTGCGGGTTTTTACGTAAGGCCGAAAGATCCCGGATGGTTTCTTTAGAGTCTGTGATTAACCCGTTTATTTCAACTATGCCTATTTTTTCGCCCGGTGTTAATAGATGCCCTTCGTCGCCGATCCAGGCAAACATAAAGACAATAACAATGAGTCCGAAAAAAATAGAGGCTAGAATGGCTAACCCGAATAAGATCGGATGTTTTTTCATGTCTTATGGCGTTTTATTAATGGTTATTGGCGAGTTCTCTTTTTAAAAGATCTCCCAGAGTAGATGTAGCGTTTTCATCCTTGGCGAGATAGCCATTAGCAGAAGATTTCTCTTCTTCTATTTCCAGTTTTTTTATGGATAAGCCAATCTTCTTTTTTTCCGGTGAGATATTTATCACCTGGGCAGTAACCATATCACCCGTCTTGTAAAGTTCACGTATATCCTTCGAGTTATCCCGGCTGACTTCCGATGCATGCACCAACCCTTCAATCCCTTCTTCTAATTGCAAGAAGATACCGAAGTCCGTGATGTTTGTTATAGCACCGGTTACCCTGGTTCCTGCGGGATAGGCACTGGAGATCTTGCTCCAGGGATCGGGCTGCAATTGCTTGACTCCGAGGGAAAATTTTTTATGTTCGCTGTCTATACCCAGGACAACGGCCTTAATAAGCTGCCCCTTTTTGTAGAGTTCGGCCGGATGTTTAATCTTTTTCGTCCAGGAAAGATCAGAGATATGTATCAGGCCGTCAATTTCTTCCTCTATACCGATAAATATCCCGAAGTCCGTAATGTTCTTGATCTTCCCTTCAATTACCGTCCCTACCGGATATTTTTCCGCTATAACGTCCCAGGGATTGGGCGTCACCTGTTTTAATCCCAGAGAGATGCGCCTGGCCTTGGCATCAGTATTCAGGGCCATTACCTCGACAATGTCGCCCAGGGACAGCACTTGATGCGGATGGCGAATCTTCTTGTTCCACGACATCTCTGAAATGTGTACCAGGCCCTCCACACCTTCTTCCAACTCCACGAAGGCGCCGTAGTCGGTGAGGCTGACCACCCTTCCCTGAACCCGTGCACCCGGGGGATATTTATCTGCAACTGATTCCCATGGATCAGGAATTAGCTGTTTTAATCCCAGCGAAATCTTTTCGTTCCCCTGGTCAACGCTCAGGATTTTTACCTTTATGGTGTCGCCGGGCTTATATACACTGGAGGGATGCTCTACTCTCCCCCAGGACATATCGGTTATATGTAAAAGGCCATCAATGCCTCCCAGATCAACAAATATGCCGTAGTCAGTGATATTTTTGACCTTTCCTTCTACCGTTTGTCCTTCCGCAATTGTAGAAAGCGTTTTGTTTTTCAATGCCTTTCGTTCTTCGTTTAAAAGAGCCCGCCGTGAGAGAATGACGTTAGAGCGGTCTCTGTTTATTTTTAATATCCTGAAACGATATTTATTGCCGATGAGACTTTGTGCATCCTTGACCGGCCGCAGATCGGCTTGAGATGCGGGCAAAAATGCAATGATGCCGATATCTACATTAAAGCCGCCCTTAACCTTCTCCGCTATCCTGCCTTCTATACTGGAACCCTCGCTTAAGTTTTGCTCGATGGTATCCCAGGCCTTGATTCTATCGGCCCGTTTTTTAGACAGTAAGGATAAGCTATCCTCCCGGCCTTGCCTTTCCAGATAAACATCTATTGTTTCCCCGACAGAGGCCTGCACCTGACCATCTTCGCCTGTGAATTCTTCAATAGGTACCTGACCCTCTGACTTGCAGCCTACGTCAACCACCACATAGTCTCTGTTAATACTTATAATCTTGCCCTGAAGAATCTCACCTTTCTGGATCGTCTTCAGGCTCTCTTCATAAAGTTTATTAAATTCCAGTGATTCGGCGGCCTCCTGCCTATCGGGGGCCATGTCCTGTTTATTCTCTTCGCTGTCGGACTTAAGCAGGTCTGTTTTTGATGTTTCTTCCGTTGTGGTGTGATCTTTTATATCCATTAATCAACAATTCTCCCTATTTTCAATAACTATTGTGTAGTATATAACAAACTGAGGCGGAAAGTTCAACCTGTTTCACGGATTTTATATCTAAAAAGCGGGGAGAAGCTATACCTGCTTGCGCGCAGCGCGCAGGCAAGCATTGAGAGTGGTCTTTTCTTCTATTTCGGCCAGCATAAAGGCAATTACCTCATCTATGGTTTTGCCCGTACTATCTACGAAAATAGCATCCGGGGCGGGTATTAACGGGGCTGCGGCCCGGCTGCTGTCGTCGGCATCTCTTTTTAACATCTCTTTGCGGACCTGTTCGTAATTAAGGTTATGGCCTTTTTGCAGCAGTTCTTTGTATCTTCTTGAGGCCCTTTCTTCCGGTGAAGCGTCAAGATAAAACTTGATATCAGCATCGGGAAAGACCACGGTTCCCATGTCTCTTCCTTCCGCTACTACGCTGCCCTTTTTGCCGATGTCCCTTTGCATCTCAAGCAAGGATTTTCTGACCATCGGTTTGGCCGAGATATATGACGAAAGCATGCTGATCTCCGGGGTTCGGATTTCTTCACTAACGTCCTCTCCGGCCAGGATAACCGTTAGCTTGCCGGCGTTATAGGTGAGGGCGATGGCGGGCTTGCGGCACAGCTTTCCCATGTCTTCTTCCCTATCGGGGTTAAGATTGTTTTTGTGGGCAGAAAGTGCCAAGGCCCTGTATAGGGCGCCGGTGTCGAGATAGGTATAGCCCAGGATATCGGCCAAATTCTTGCTGACCGTGCTTTTACCCGCACCGGCCGGCCCGTCTATAGTTATGAGCAATCCCCCTGGAATTCTATTGCCGGCCACGGGATTCCATGACCTCTTTAAATGCGCTTAGAAATCGCTTATTTTCCGCCGGGAGGCCAACGGTTATGCGGATGTAATCGGGCAATTTGTAGGCGTGCATGGGCCTTACAATAACCCCTTTGCGAAGGAGATTCTCGTAAACCGCCTTACCATCCGTTTTTGTGTCTATAAGGAAAAAATTGGTCTGGGTGGGAAGACAGCGGTAACCAAGACGCCCGATTTCACCCGTTAGATAATTAAGACCTTCTTCGACCATTTTTTTTGTTCCGGCCAGGTGTTCTTCATCACTCAGCGCCGCCAGGGCGCCCACCTGGGCCAGGGAATTAACATTAAAAGGCTGTCTGATACGGTTTATATATTCGGCGAGTTCTTTTTTCATCACTCCATAGCCGATACGGAGTCCGGCCAGGCCATAGGCCTTGGAGAAGGTCCTTAGGGTTATGACCAGATAAGGAGAATCAAGGTAATCAAGCCCGCAGAAGGTGCTATCCGTGGTAACAAAGTCATAATAGGCCTCGTCGGCCACCACGATCACACCCGGCGGGATGTCTTTTAAAAATTGTTCAAAGGCCTTTTTTACAACTACAGTCCCCATGGGATTATTGGGATTGTCTAAAAATATTACCTTGGTTCGGGCGGTAACCGCTTTTGCTATCCCGACCAGATCATGGCTGCCTTCCTTCAGCGGCACTACTATATTCCGGCCGCCTACGGCCTGCACCATTTTTCTATAGACCAGGAAGGTGGGATCGCTGCTGATGGCCTCGTCGCCGGGGTTAAGAAAGGTGCGCACAATCAGTTCGATCAGTTCGTTAGAGCCGTTACCGAGGACGATGTTTTCTGTACTAAGACCGAGTTTTTCGCTTAAGCCTTGTTTCAGATAATAGCCGCTACCATCCGGGTAACGGTGCAACTTGCCAAGGGCGGCTTTGATAGCCTCCACCGCCTTTGGCGATGGGCCCAGGGCATTTTCGTTTGAGGCCAGTTTTATAGAGTTTCTTACACCATATTCCCTTTCCAATTCTTCGATTGGTTTGCCGGGCGGGTAGGGGGTCAGATTTTGGATATAATCTGCGACCAGGGGCTTGGCCATGATCTCCATCTCCTTCGTTCGTCTGAGGCAGGTGGCTACCGGTTACGTAGCAATTTTGATCAATTCGTAAAAAAGCCTTTTCACCGCAGAGCACGCAAAGCGCGCAGAGAAAAACTGTAAACTATTCAATATGTTATCTCGGCGTTCTCAGCGATCTCTGTGGCAAAAGTTTACTTTTTACGAGCTCATCAATTTTGGTAGCCGCAGGCTTTAACCTTCGTTTAAGTCCTTTACATAAGACGCATATTCATACTCCACCTCACCTTAAAAAGCAACCTGCTTTTGCCATCTTGCAGCCACATGATGTCGTCATAAAAACGGCGCGGAAAATGTCGCATGACAGGTATTTTACGAAAGGAAATAATACGTTTTTTGGGCGGCGGTCTAACTACAGAAAGGGTTGCTTATAAATGAAAAGGCGGGGAATAAGCGCTTCTCTTATTTTTCACCTCCGTTAAGCCGTTGTTTCGTCTAACTTGTTCACAAGCAACATGAGTTCGTTTATCCCAATTTCTATTACGGTTCTCATATCTTCGCTATATGCATCGGAATTGTTAAATGTTTTCTATAGTTGAAAAAAAGGAGGGTACAGGGGGATTTTCAGGTGAAAAATGGAGCTTATAACCTCTATAGGCCAGGTAACATGGTCATTTATTTAAGTTTTTCTGGGATGTGCCGATAAACACAGAACATTATGAAGGACTTAGGTTACGTTCAGATTCTGACCCTGGTTACCTTTGCCTTTCTTGGTGTCTGCTGGGTTGGAGTGGTTATCTATGGACTGGCTTCGCCCGTTTATGATTTTCTTAAGAGGATCGTAGAGAAATCCAGAGAATCATAACGAATTATTGTTCATCCGGAACTACCGTTCCGGATTTACGCCTTCAGCCATCAGCCGTCAGCTCTCAGCAAAAAAACAAGACAACCAGCATCTTAAGCTGAAAGCTGATAGCTGAGTGCTGAGTGCTGAGTGCTAAAAGTTCATTCCTTATCCAAGACCTCTCGAACCTTTTTTAATAACTCGGCGGACTTATATGGCTTATGGATAAAGGCGCGTATCTCGCCTTCCAATCCCTTCAGTTCCTTGGTTTCAGCGTAACCGCTGGAGATGACGACCCTTACCTGCGGATTGATTTTTTTGAGGGCAGCCAGCGTTTCTTTCCCGTCCATAACCGGCATGAAGAGATCCAGGATGACCAGGTCAATTTTCCCCGGAGATGCGGCATAGAGTTCTGAGGCCTCCCGGCCATTCTGGCAGGCTATGACCTGATATCCGTGCGCGGACAGTATTTCGGTGGCAAATCCCCTTATCACTTCTTCGTCGTCAACAAGCAAAAGTGTTTCATGGCCCTGTGGATGATCATCTTTATCTTCTAAAGGTCTGCTCGGCGTTTTTTGCGCAGAAGAATAGGGCAGGTAGATATTAAAAGTGGCGCCCTTTCCTATTTCACTGTTTACCTCTATAGCTCCCTGATGTTTTTTTATTATGTCATACACCATGGAAAGGCCGAGTCCGGTGCCTTTCCCTTTTTCTTTGGTAGTAAAAAAGGGATCGAAGATCTTCGCCACGGTCTCCTTGTCCATTCCCTGGCCATTGTCGGCTATGGAAACGAGCACGTAGTTTCCAGGGACGAGGCCCTGCAAAGACGGGGAAGAAGTGTCCTCTACATAGACCTTACCGGAGGTTATGGTTATCTTGCCGTTTTCAGATATGGCATCCCGGGCATTAATGACGATATTTAACAGGGCCTGATGCATCTGGCCGCTGTCACAATCCACCATGCCTATATCCGGGGCCAGGGTTTTTTCTATGGTTATTTTTTTATCCACGCCTGTGGAGAAAAGGGCCAAAACTTCCTTGATGACGGTATTGAGGTTTATAGGCTCAAAGGCGGTCTTTTTAGACCGGGCGAAAAGCAGTAGTTGCTGGGTCAGTTGTGCGCCACGCGACGCTGAAGTCTCAATGATGTCAATGTATTTATAGAATTTGGCGTCCTGTGCCACCAAATTTTTAAGAAGGGAGGCATAGCCCAGGATACCTACCAATATGTTGTTAAAGTCGTGGGCGATGCCGCCGGCCAGTGTCCCCAGACTTTCCATTTTCTGGGCCTGGAGGAGGTCAGCTTGAGCCGCAGAGAGTTCTCCTAGAGTCTTTTCCAGGTAGTTGTTTTTTAGAGATAATTCGTTATACAGCAGGGCATTGTTGATTACTGCGGCGATAAAACTAGCCACCATCTGCGTGATTCTGACGTCGTTGTCTGTGAAGGCATTTATATCGGGGTGACTTAAGTTAATGACTCCCACAGCCTTTTCGTTGACGACCAAGGGGATAGCCAGGAGGGACCGAACTTTGATGCGGCTTGAATCTACCTCTGTAAAGAATTCCGATGCGGCAGTGTCAGGGACATAGATGGTTTGGCCTTCGTTAACGGCTGTGCCGGCCACACCTTCACCCATTCTGAAGGAGTAGAGTCGCCTTCCCTTGTCCCCGATAGCGTTACTGTCCAGAAGGTACCTTTTGTCCATCTGGTCATTGGCAGCCAGGAGGTACAGCCGTGCCTGTTCGTCATCCAATAGCATAATAGAGCAGTTTTCAGCCACGGTCTCTTCTGCGATAATGGTTACAACCTTTTCGCAGAGCACCTGAAGGTCGTGGATATGTTCCAGACAGGCGCTTATCCGGTTGATTACGGACAGTTCGATGATCTTCTCCTGGAGGGTTATAGTAGTCTCCTGGAGTGCCCGCTGGAGGTGTGCGTTTTGTAACCTGAGAGATTCTGCTTCCTGCATCTTTTTCATTATTGCATGGACTGTACAAAACTGTTGATTTTGTCCCGCATCTCTTCCAATTTTTCGCCCAGTTGAACCAGGTGATCCGGTTTAATTTGCAATGACTTTAAAGCTGTTTCGCTCAGGCTGATTTCCGGGGCAAACGATAATCCTATATTTTTCAGATGACACAGATAGTCGGCTGCTGCGATTACCGCCGCCTCTACGGCGTATTCGGCCGGGCACGATTTCAGATCGTGGTGATATTTCAAGCGGTTAATTATGGGCGGCGGGATTTTCCAGCGGGTAAGAAGCATACTGCCCACCTGCGCATGGTTAAGGCCAAATACCTCTTTTTCCAGGCTATGGAGCGACGTCCCTTCTTCTTTCGCCTGCCTTATGATGGGTATATACATATCGTTTAGATAGCGGTCAAAGATTATCTTGCCCAGGTCGTGAAAGAGGCCGGAGACGAAGAAGGATGGGTCGGTGGATCTCAAGATTTCTTTGGAGATCATATTTGCCGCCGTGCCCACTCCGATGGCATGTATCCAGAACCCTTCCCGATCTAAGACACTCACCTCATCGGATTTTAAGGTGGAAAAGACACTGGTCCCGAGTGCGAGATTTTTGACGGCTTCGAAGCCGAGGACCACCACCGCCCGGTCTATGGCCTCGACCTTACCCGAAAGATTGTAGTAGGCCGAGTTGGCAATCTTTAAAACAGCCGAAGATATAGCCTGATCCTGGGATATATAGGCAGCCACATCCCTGGCTGAAGAGGAAGTTTTTTGTACCAGGTTCAAGATATTGGTGATAACTATCGGTAGCGTAGGCAGCGATGTTATCCGGTTATTTATTATGTAGCGGATGTCTTTATTTTCCATAAGAAATTAAAACCATTGGTAACGTTCAAAAGTGTTTACATGGTCTAAAAATTGATTAAATCACGATCT
>JASEGX010000161.1 GCA_030017815.1 Thermodesulfobacteriota bacterium
AGCGGTAGAGGATTATAAAAAAGGCAAGTCAAAGCTCCTTGGATTTTTCGTTGGGGAGGTAATGAAGAAGACCAAAGGCAAGGCCAATCCCGGCTTGGTAAATGAGATGCTAACCGGGATGCTGCGCAAGTAAAAGAGGGGATATGACGGCGGAGATTAAGACCATAGCCTGGGAAGACGGCCGGGTGGTGATGATCGATCAGCGCAAACTTCCCCGGAGGGAAGTCTATGTAGTCTGCCAGGACTACAGGAAGGTCATAGCGGCCATTAAGAAGATGGTTATCCGTGGGGCCCCGGCTATAGGTATTGCCGCTGCCATGGGGCTGGCTTTAGGCGCCGGAAAATTCAGGGGGAAAAGCCGTAAGGACTTCGACCGGAAATGGGCAACCATGTGCCGGGAGATGGCCACAGCCAGGCCTACTGCTGTAAATCTTTTTTGGGCCATCGAACGTATGAACGGCGTGGTTAAGCAATCGTCTTCTGCCGGACCGGACGAACTGGCCGGGCTGCTCCACAAGAAAGCAGAAACCATATTGGCCGAGGACGTGGCTGCTAACCGGCGCATGGGCGCATTCGGCCAGAAGTTACTGGCGGATGGGGATGTAGTCCTTACACATTGCAATGCCGGCGCACTGGCCACGGGTGGCTATGGTACCGCCTTAGGGGTGATCCGGGCCGCTCATGAAGCCGGAAAAAAGGTCTCTGTCTTTGCCGACGAGACGCGCCCTTTTCTCCAGGGCGCCAGGCTTACGGCCTGGGAATTACAGAAATGTGATATCTCCGTGACGTTGATCAGTGATAACGCTGCGGGTCATCTCCTAAAAATGGGAAAGATTAATGCGGTTATTGTGGGCGCGGATCGCATTGCCGCTAACGGTGACGTGGCTAACAAAATCGGCACTTATTCTCTCTCCGTCCTGGCCAGGGAAAACGGCGTTCCTTTTTATGTGGCAGCCCCGGAGTCAACCATCGACCGCGCCTTATCTGAAGGTTATAAAATACCTATAGAGGAACGTTCGCCGGATGAGGTTACCCATTGTGGCGGCCGGAGGATAGCCCCAGAAGGGGTCTCTGCCCTTAACGTGGCTTTTGATGTCACACCCAACGCCTACGTCACGGCTATTATCACGGAAAAAGGGATCTTCAGGGCACCGTACGAGGAAAGCTTGAAAGCGGGAAGCTAAGGAAACCTAAGCGTTCAACTCACCGCGGAGAGCGCAGAGGGCGCCGAGATGAGACACAATCTAAACGAGGTATAGGAGTAATTTTCTCTGCGTTCTCAGCGTGCTCTGCGGTGACCAGTTACAATAAACGAGGAGAGACTGTTATGGTTCAGAAGGCGGAAAAGATCTGGTTAGACGGAAAATTTGTCAACTGGGACGAGGCCAATGTCCATATCCTTACCCACACCTTGCACTACGGTGTGGGAGTATTTGAGGGTATCCGCTGTTATCAATGTCATGATGGCTCATCGGCTGTATTCTGTCTAAATGAACATGTGGAACGGCTCTTTGATTCAGCACACATCCTCCAGCTCAACATACCGTTTTCACAGAGTGAAATCGCCCAGGCGATCCAAGATACGCTGAGGGTCAATGGCCAAAAGGAATCTTATATCCGGCCCATTGTTTTTATCGGGGACGGCGTGATGGGGGTTCACCCGCAGAACAACCCCATACGGGTGGCCATTATTACCTGGCCCTGGGGGGCCTATCTGGGTGAAGAAGGCCTTGCCAAAGGTATCCGGGTCAAGATATCCTCTTTTACGCGCCACCATGTCAATATCATGATGACCAAGGCCAAGGCCTGCGGCAATTATGTCAATTCCGTACTGGCCAAAAGAGAGGCAGTCCAGGATGGTTACGATGAGGCTATTCTTTTAGATCCAGAGGGCTACGTCTGCGAGGCCAGCGGTGAAAATATCTTCATCGTCAAACGGGGCATACTTAAGACACCACCCCTTACTTCCATATTGCCGGGCATTACGCGGCGTTGTGTGCTTACTATCGCGCGTGACCTGAAGATCCCGGTGGTGGAAGAACGTTTCTCCCGCGATGAGCTTTATATCGCCGATGAGGCATTTTTCTCCGGCACCGCGGCTGAACTGACGCCTATTCGTGAGGTGGACAACCGGGCTGTCGGCCAGGGTTCTCCCGGACCAATAACCCAGGCTATCCGCTCAATCTTTTTCGACGCCATTCGTGGTAAGAGCAAAAAATATAAACACTGGCTGTCCTATGTGAGTAAAAAAGCAACAAGCTGAAAGCTCAAGGCTGAAGGCTCAAAGCGGAAGGCGCGAAACATTTCCATGAAATTTGCCCATGAGAATTTGGAAGTATGGGATAAGGCGGTTGACTTTGCAGTTGAAGTTATTAATACCGTAGAGAACATATCTACAGATCGAAGACATTATCGGTTACTACTCCGGCAATTAAATACCCGAATACTGTCATTCCCGCGAAAGCGGGAATCCAACAAGGAACTGGATGCCGGATCAAGTCCGGCATGACATTTTTTATGTATTTACCTGCCGGAGTATTAATTCAATCTCCACATCTTGAACTTCCATAGCCTTCAGCTTTCATCTAATTAACGCATCAAATATCGCCTGTGCATCCTGCACCGCTGCCGATTCGGAGGGTAGATCCAGGAAGGACAGTTTCTTTAATTCGTAGGCGGCGATAAGAGTATCCTGCCTGATGGTCCCGCCCAGAACCAATCCGGCTTTATTGATCTCCTCCCGTAACACCGGATCCAATCCGTCCGGGGTGCGATTCACGATGAGGACCTTCTTACCGACCTGCACGTCTAAGTGCGTAGTGAGATCCGCAATGCGTTTGGCCGTCATTATGCCGCGCGGCCCCGGATCGGATACAGAAATCAATACGTCGATCTCGCGCAGATTGAGGCGGCTTAGATGCTCCATCCCGGCTTCGTTATCCACTATAACCGTCCGATAGTTTTTGGTTAGTATTTCCAGGTACTTGGCCAGGAGATTGTTGGCCGCGCAATAACATCCGGGTCCCTCAGGCTGACCCATGACCAGAAGATCAAAGCCCTTGGACTCGATTAAAGCCTCTTGCATCTTGTATTCGATATAGGTCTCCTTGGTCATACCGGTAGGAACAGCCGTCTTCATCTCATCTCTTATCTGCCCCAAAGTGCGTTCTACTTTCAGGCCGAGCAGTTCATTAAGATTGGCATTGGCGTCGGCGTCCACCACCAATACAGGCAGCAGATTTTTATTCAACAAATACCTTATCAGAAGAGCAGAGATGGTGGTCTTGCCCGTGCCGCCCTTACCCGCCATAGCTATGACGAAAGTCCGCAAGTTATCCATTTTGCGCACCCCAACAATTTATTCGTTTCCATACCAAGGGAAAGAGCTGACGATCAGTATGGGGCAGAAAAAGGGAAGATATGTAATGTTCCATGAAACGCGGGTTTTCGCTTAATTCAAAGTTGGTCATCATGTTGGCTATTTTTTCACGCTCTTCCATAACGTCCACGGAACAAATAGCGGCCTTTACCCCGAGAAGTGAGCCATTGCCCACAAAATAGAAACAATCCCTGGGCAGATCCGGGAGGAGGCCGATGGTAACAGCCTGTTCGATATCCAGAAAACTGCCAAAGGCGCCGGCGATCAAAACGCGTTCTATGTCCGAAATAGACAGACCTACCGACTCGGCGAGGGTAAGATAACCGGCGAACATGGCCCCCTTGGCCCGGATGAGATTTTCTATGTCCACCTCGGTAAGGACTATATCTTCCCCGGTGGCCGTATTTTCGCCATGCACGATCACGTATTCGTTACCATCCCGGCCCTCACGTATGCGTCCTGTGCAAAGGCCACGGTTAAACTTACCCTGTTGGTCAATTATACATCCCTCCATAAGGCTAGCCACCAGGCTGATTAATCCTGTACCACAGATCCCTTTGGGCTTCGCCATACCGATAGCGACTATCATGGGCTCACAAGTTTCCGGATGTACATGTACGGCCTCGATAGCGCCGGGCATAGCCCGGAGGCCGTGCCTGATGCCGCCTCCTTCGAAGGCCGGGCCGGCGGAGCAGGAGGCGCATACGAGCCATTCCCGGTTTCCCAGGACGATTTCCCCGTTCGTGCCAATATCAATATACAGGGTGAGTTCCGGCCGTTCAAATATCCTGGAAGCGATCACCCCGGCTACAATATCCCCGCCCACATAACTGGCGACAGAAGGAAACATATCCAGGGAAACATAGGAAGGCACATCCAGACCGATTTCCCCGGCCCGAAGGCGGGGATAGGTCTTGGCCACCGGCGTATAAGGGGCTTCCCGCAGGTATTTAGGATCCAGGCCCAGTAATAGATGGCTCATGGTCGTGTTACCGGCGGCGGAAATGTAGTATATGTTTTCTTTAGACACACCGGCTTTCTCAACTAATTCCTGGATGAGGGTGTTTAGTTTTTCTACCACCCTGGCCTGGAGAGCCTTAAGGCCGTCTCCTTTTTGCGAGAAGACAATACGGGATATGACATCTTCACCAAAACTTATCTGCGGGTTGTAATCTGATACCTCTGCGGCAACCTCCCCACTATTTAAGTCCACCAGATAGGTGCAAAGGGTGGTAGTGCCGACATCTATGGCTACCGCGTAATCTTTGGCCCTGGTATCTCCGGGTTCTATTTCTATAATGAGCGCCGGCCTCGGCGGATCATAACGTAGGGTAGCCGTGACCGCCCAATCCTGCGCCCTTAATACATGAGGCAATCTGACAATAAGCGAGGGATCGATTTCTATCTCCGACAGACCAAAACCGACCTTGAGCCCGCGCTTAAGGCGGGACAAATCACTTATATTGTCATGGGAACCAGGAGGAGATAGCAGCAGGAATTTTTTTTGCGCTACCGGTAAAAACGGTCTGGAAATAAGCAGTCCCTCTCGACCGGCATCCCTGGCTATAGAAATCCCGGATGGGGGAATCTTCCGGGCTAGAGCGCCACGGTCGAGGTGTGAAACGCTAGGTATGGTTACCTCTACATCACCACGCACAAGGGTGTTACAGGCCTGCCAGTAACCGGCTTCGTCCTGTTCACCCATGACATTACCGTTTTCTATCTTGACCTTACACCGTCCGCAGACTCCGGCCCCGCCACAAGAGGCATTGATGTGCACGCCCGCCATCATGGCTGCCTTTAACAGATTTTCTCCCGCGTCAACAAATACTTCTTTATTGTCCGGTAAAAAACGAATGCGACTTTTTGCCATGTTCCTTTCTCACTGGTATTTGTAGACGGGATATTATAACTGGAAATGCCTTGGGGTCAATGGAATAGATTTCCCTGGAGCAAACAGGCGGATTCAGACCTGCTTTATATTGAGAAAAAAGAGAGCGGTTTAGCGCCTGGAAAAATTCTAGGCGCTAAAACTAAACCGGTTTTTACCAGCCGTAAAACGGCCTTCAATCAAAACGCTTGGTAACGTTCAAAAGTGTTTACATGGTCTAAAAATTGATTAAATCACGATCT
>JASEGX010000162.1 GCA_030017815.1 Thermodesulfobacteriota bacterium
TATTAAGGAACTGGATTCCGCATCAAGTGCGGAATGACATTTATCGCTGGGGTTGGCGATATACTTAAATGGAACAATTTTGTAAGTTAGGGTATAATAGATACAAAGTTTATCGAACTTTTATAGTCTATATAGGAAGGTATCTATGGTACCAAATACTTTAAGCAAGACGGAAAAATGAAAAACCCTTTTGCGGTACTCGGTATAACACCAGAGATTGTGGCCCGCATGGACAATGAGGCCCTCTATAACCTGGTCAGGGCCTGCTACCGTGCCCTGCAACAGGCCCACCATCCGGACAAACTGCGGAAGCAGACAGAAACCGCCCGCCGGAAAAGCACAGAACGGGCTACTGAAATCAACCTGGCCTATGAAAAACTCAACTGGGCAAAAGACCCTAATTTATTTCTTCTGCATAAAGAACGATATTTAAAGGCCCCGCGGCGAGAAGAGAAAAAACTCCGGGACCTGCAGACTGTTTTGGAAACGTTCATAGATAAACAAAGAGAAATGGCCGATAGTTTCTGGCAATATCTCGGATATAGTGAAGAAGAGGCTGCACGCCCAGGCGCATCTTCGACCCGAAGTGATGCCTGCTCATGCCTTAAGATGCCTGTAAGTACCACTCTCGGCATCATTGATGTGGCTATGAGGCAAAACGTGCGTTCAGAAGGCTGGGCGACTGGATTAGGGTATAAGGAAATAAGATTTGATGAAAACAGCCAGATGTATTATCGGCTTTCCCGTCAAAGGAAATTCACAGCGGTTAACTTTATTAAACTCATCGGGAGCATTGCTAAGGACAAGATAGACATCGACGCCCTCTTGGAAAAGAAGCCACTCAAGGGGGTCTTATACATCCAAACCCAATCGCCGGTTAAACGGAGTAAAAGCAGCAAATATCTTGAGGTCCTGAACACCATACCTATTTCCGAATTCAAATGGCATTGCCTGCCGTTTCTAAAGCCGGATATAGTCGAAGGGCACTATCTTTTTTCCATCCACCGAAAGTCATCTGCCATGGACAAGGTATTTCTGGAAGGTATTGTCAGCCGGATAAGTAAAACCTAGCGCAGACAATAACTCCTTACCGGGCTTACACGCCTGTCAGTGCATACTCAAAGTAGGGCTGTAGAACGTAAGGAGCTAAATTGCTTGACAACCTCCTAAACGGACAGCTAGCATAATAATATGACACATAGAACTTTTGTACAAGGAGGTACTTATGGAAGTGCGGGTTAAGTTGGTAAAAATAGTATTTTCCGTGGTGTTTCTCTGCCTATTTTGTTTTGCCGCCACCGGACTGGCCCAGGAAAAAGGGGGCTCGATCATGGTCATGAAAATCGAGAAAAAAGGGGCGGCCCTGACCGGGACTAAGGGCAAAGGCGAGACCTCACTGAGTGGAGAAGTCGTCTACAGGATAATCCAAACCAGAAAAGCGATGGCTTTTGAACTGGATTCTTTAGGCCTGGTTGGCACAGGTATCAATACTGAACGGGGAGAAAGTGGTAATATATCGATAAAATTAAAACCCAAAACATCTCGCACCAAGTACGATCCCAAGCGGCGGGTCATTGAAAGCACCTTCCTGGTCGAAGTCCATTATCCGCTTATTGACCGCATCAAGGGCTACATAGTGCCGAAAGAAGGCGAAAGAGAGATGGATGACTACCGCTCCTATACCGAGACCTTTGAAGGCACGCTTGTCTCCCAGTTAAGCGAATCCCCGCGTCTTGGCAAAAAGATGGAGATGAAAAAGGGAGCAGCCGTCACTATCAAGATGAACCCTACAGAGAAGGTCCTGGGCGAAATATCCCAGCTTTATGGCGAATTCAGGGTCATCGATGTGATAATATTCCCGCGGCTTTATATAAAGAGATATATTAACGTACAACCCGTCTTTGTTCGCTATACACCGGACCAGGGATGTTTTGGCGGTACTACCACCGCTACCACAGGTGGTAGTTTCAATACCCTCAGAGACCGTTCTATCGAGATGTGGAACCGGTGTTGTATCGGACTCAACTTTTTGCCGCCAGTCTACGTTGAAAATGATGACTATCGCATCCTCTCATCTGCCGAGGAGGCAAACCTTCGGGCGGAATATAATGACGCCAATGCCGTCGAGGTCTTTTTTGTGGAAGTAAGCGATCCCGTAGGGCTTCACGGAGGGGGAGTTTGTTTTTCCAGTGGCACTGCCAACGCACAAATTATTACTTATGATACAAACCTGCCCATCAATCTGTATAATTTGGCCCATGAGCTCGGTCACGCCCTGGGACTATTCCATCCTCCCGGCAATAGCACCCCTGCTTCACTCATGGAACCAAGTGGTTTCTGCGCCGACAATCCGGCACTGATGAGCAATGAGAATTGTGACAATGCCAGCAATCCCTTGCTTACCACACGTATACCTCTAACTCTTTGCATAAGGAACACCAATATGTGAGGATAAAAACTCCAGAGGGCCTGATGTGCGCATCAGGCCCTCTGGAACTGATTTGATTTCAAGACCTGAAATAACTTTTTCTTTTCACACGCTATTTTCCAGTCACAATCCCCGCAATAAGACTTATGCCATTCAAAAAATATTTCTGGGAGCCGTTCCTCTATCCCGCTCCATTTAATTTGTGTCCCCGGAGTAAGCTTGAGCAAACGTAGCGCGGCATTATCCATCTTTTTGATCTCTTCTTCCGCATTTTTATTGTACCGGCAGAGCCCATCCTTCAGATACGGACATTTTCTACAGATGTCATCCGCTCCGGCACAGATTTCTATCGGCTCACTTTTCGCTGCGTTGAGTGTACTTCTTAAGTTTTCTATGAACTCAGCAGCGTAACCCTCTCCGGCAAAAAAATATAGACATATAAGATGATGTCCCCTGAGCACAGGCATGATATCTCCTTACTCCAGTCCTTTTATCTTCCTCATTATCTCCCGCAAAAAGGCCGGTAAATCTGAAGGTTGCCTTGAGGTTATAAGGTGCTCATCTACGATAACCTCCTTGTCCGCGTATTGTGCACCGGCATCCTTCATTTCTGACGCCACTTATTTACCTCCCGGTGAGTAATCCGGCGGATATTAATATCTGGAGCCCGTGGCAGATGACCGCTACCGGCTTTTAAAGAAGTGTTTGGCTATCTCCGGCGCCTCTTTCTTTTTTCGTAAGGTCGCCGGTGCCTGGCCTTCGGTTGTACCGGAAATGGCGACATCAGTTTGGCTGATCAACTCACTGACCGGTGGGAGATAAAGACTGACGACCTTATTCCCCTGTGCAATTCAGGACAGGAGATGTACATTACCAATGCAGACGTTTTTAAGCCCAGCCTTCCGGGCAACTTCCTGACACCTCAAGGCCTGGAGGCGTGGCGTAGTGGGTAACCCTTGCAGATAAAAGTGCGGATAAAAGGCGAGCAGGCTGTAAGGAGTATCCCGTGCCGGCTCTAATGAGCCGTCGAGCTTGATATGCGGTTCAGGAAATTAGTCCAATCGGTGGCCGTGTATGCATCCATCTCTTTCAACTGAACGCCTATCCTGTACAGGTAATCATCTTTCTTGACCCAGGCCACTTTACCCTTTGCCTTTATTGGTACGTGCGCATCGATGGCCATATCCAGGAGCATGCCTATATCACAGGGGTCAATGCTTTTAATCAGCAGACCGCCCAGACTGACGTCGTGGGCGTATTCTTTGAAAAATTTGTTGCCATCAGAGTAGGTAATAGGAAGAAAGGTTGGGATGCGTTCGTGTTGTCTTTTTTCTTTTACCGAATACATGAGCGACACTCCTTTTGCTATTGTGGAAGGGTCCTGGTACCCACTTCATGGCGCCCCTGGTTAAGGGTTATATATTCTTATCGTACTTTTTCAGAATATATTCAATGGATTTTTTCACGTGGACAGAGTTCAAATAATAGGGTTACCCAATCAAAGCGGCATTAATGCGTTAATACCCTTATCGACAGGATGCAGAGGAGAATTTAGCGGATCTGGTGGATCAAATGGATTGCTGGCTTGCTCTGATAGACTTGTGGTTCCTGGTCACCGGAAAGCGGCGCCAGCCCGAAATTCTTCCCCGCCCGGCGAGCAATCGAAAGGCCGATGCTGATTGAGGCCGTAGCGGCAGGCGAAGGTGCGTTCAAGACATGGATCATCCTTTCCGCCTCAACGATGCGGAAGTCGTCCACCAGGAATCCGTTTGCATCGAGCGCCTGGGCCCGCACCCCGGCTCCGCCTGGGCTGAGGTCTGTAACGCTCAGTTCAGGGATCATTCTTTGTAAGGCCTTCGTAAAGGCCCCCCGGTTCACAGATCGGTAGAATTCTCCGATACCAGTCTTCCCGTACCGGCGGGCCAGATGCCAGAATCCCGGGTAGGATAAGGTCTCCAGTGTGTCTTTTACGGAAAAACTCCATTTTTTATAGCCTTCTCGTTTAAAGGCCAGCACGGCGTTCGGCCCGGCCTCAATGTCGCCATGTATCATCCGCGTAAAGTGGACACCAAGAAAGGGAAAGGCGGGATCGGGCACCGGATAGATCAGGTTTCTTACCAGCGACCGCCGCTCAGGAATCAATTTATAATACTCTCCGCGAAAAGGCACGATTTTCAGACCAGGTTCCACGCCACACAACCGGGCGATGCGATCGCACTGGAGGCCGCCGCAGTTTATCAGGTAGCGGCAGTAAATTTCTCCCTGCGACGTCTCTAGAATCAACCCCTCCGCCTGGTGCCAGCAATTGAAAAGGCGGGCGCCGGTCAGGATGTCCCCGCCATTTTCTTTCGCCTCATCAGCAAACCTTTCAGCCACCTGCGCATAGCTTACAATACCGGTTTCGGGGACGGCAAGCCCCGCCATAGCGGAGACGTGAGGCTCATACTCGCGAAGCTCCTCCGGTCCTAACCGCCTGATGCCTTTAATCCCGTTAGCTGATCCCCGGCGTTCCAACTCCTCGAGAATCGGCAACTCGTGCCCGCTGGTCGCCACAACGATTTTGCCACAGCGCTCATACGGAATACCGTGCTTCTGGCAGAAGCGGTACATGGCTTCCCGGCCCAGAATACAGTGTGCTGCCTTGAGGGAACCAGGTCTATAATATAAACCAGAGTGAATAACCCCGCTGTTATTCCCGGTCTGGTGAGAGGCCAGGCGATCTTCCGCCTCAAGGACAACCAGGGAAATGCGGAAGTGTTTTACCAATGCCATCGCCGTAGCCAGGCCGTTAATCCCTCCGCCGGTAATGGCTAAATCGTATCTTCGCTGACCGGTCTCCACATGAAGTGTTCTGGCAGACATCAAGTGGTGCACTTACAATTTGAATTCATCCCAGTCTTTGCCTTTATAAAAATTCGGCCTTAAGAGAAGGAATGAATGTCGGCCAACAGTTTATCCCTGTAGTAACCCGCCTGGGCGGCATTGCCCATGATCATGTCTAATTGCCTGGTATGCATGCTAAGATAACCAAGTACCTTGAGTCGTTTCTTTAAAAAATCTTGATCGTATCCCTCTAAATGGG
>JASEGX010000163.1 GCA_030017815.1 Thermodesulfobacteriota bacterium
CGGAAAAATAACTTTGTGTTAAATTAAGCCGATTCGTAAAAATTTTAAAATATCACGCAAAGCCGCCAAGTGCGCAAAGTTTTTTTCATTGATAACAATATTTGTCTTTGCGGTCTTTGCGCCTTTGCGTGAGAAGCTGACTTCTTACGAATCCGCCAGTCTTGAAGGAGGTCTTTATGTCTAAGGTATGTGAAATCTGCGGGAAACGGCCGCGTGTAGGGAATAATGTAAGTCATGCCAATAATAAAACAAAACGCAGATGGTATCCCAACCTAAAAAGAGTAAAGGCGGCCCAGGGTAACAACGCCCGTTATATGGTAGTCTGTACGCGCTGTCTTCGCTCCGGGTCAGTAGTAAAAGCCACTTAAAGTCATGTCGTCAGACGTTCTACACGAATTACATCATCTAAGTGCTTAACCGCCTTGAGTACTGTTTTCAGATGTGAGGTATCGACTACTTCGAGAATAAAATTCAATATAGCCTTGTGGTCTAACGTAGTGTGAATATCAGCTTCTACTATGTTTGCATCACAGGCGCTGATGGCATTGCTTATAGCGGCCAGTAAGCCTTTCTTGTCTATTGTAACCACCCGGACCTTAACCGGATGCGCCGTTTTTTCCCGGACATCCCACTGGACATCGACCCTTCTTTCGGAATCTGAATCGACAATATTGCGGCAATTGCTGGTATGGACGGTTACACCCCGGCCACGGGTGATAAATCCTACAACGTCATCACCCGGCAAGGGGTTGCAGCATCGGCCAAAGCGAATCATAATATCTTCGACCCCCCGGATCTTTATCCCTTCGGGCCGGATTTTTTCCTTTTTTTTGCTGATCTTCGCAGCCACAGGAAGTTCTTCCTCTGAAACCTCTCCATGGGGAAGAAGCTTCCTGACAATCTGAAGGGGGGATATCTTGCCGTATCCAACGCCGGCTAATAAATCCTCCACCGAACCAAAAGAGAGTTCGGAAGCCGCCTTTGTCAATTCTTCAGATTTAAGCAATTTTGATAGATTGAGCCGATGCTTCCTGAACTCCTTCTCACAGATCTCTTTACCCAGACTTACACTGCTTTCCTGTTCCTCGGTCTTAAACCATTGCTTAATTCTGGTCCGAGCCCGGGTGGTCTTGACAAATTTCAGCCAGTCCTTGCTGGGGGTATGGTGGGGTGCAGTAATTATTTCTACCACATCACCGTTTTTCAATTCATATTTAATGGGAACCAATCGTCCGTTAACCTTGGCGCCTGTACACTGGCGGCCAACTTCGGTATGTATGGCGTAAGCAAAATCTACGGGCGTAGCGCCCCGGGGGAATTCTTTTACCTCGCCTTTGGGAGTAAACACATAGACATCATTGGGATAGAGATCAACACGCACCGACTCCAAAAACTCTCGCGGATCCTTAAGGTCTTTTTGCCATTCTAAAAGCTGCTTCAACCACGCAAATCGCCGGCTCTCCTCCTCGGAAAAGCCCTTATCCTCTTTATACATCCAATGGGCGGCAATGCCGGCCCGCGCCACTTTATCCATATCTTCCGTTCTGATCTGCACTTCCATCCGCCGCCCATACGGGCCGATGACCGTGGTATGCAGAGATTGATACATATTGGCCTTGGGAAGACTGACGTAATCTTTGAAGCGCCCGGGCACCGGCATCCATATAGAGTGGATTATTCCCAGGGCTTCATAACATTCTTTGACGGTCTTAAGGATTAGACGAAAAGCGATAACATCGTAAATCTGTTCCAAAGGAAGGTTTTGCCGCACCATTTTCTTATATATGCTGTATATATGCTTAGGGCGGCCCCGCACCTCGCACTCGATCCCATACCCGGCCATTTTATCCTTTATGATACTTTTAACCTCTTCTATATATTTCTTACTTTCACCCAGACTCTTTTCCAGCTTGTCCTTAATGTCCTGATAAGTCTCCGGCTGAATGTATGAAAAAGACAGGTCTTCCAACTCTCTTTTGATCCATTCGATACCCATGCGTCCGGCCAGCGGCGCGTATATGTCCATAGTCTCGCGGGCTATCTTAATTCTCTTGGCCTCGGTCTGGTAACGGAGAGTGCGCATGTTATGTATGCGGTCGGCCAATTTAACGAGCAATACCCTTATATCATCAGACATGGCCAGGATCATCTTACGGACGTTCCCCGCCTGTTCCTCTATACGACTACTTAAAGGCATCCGGCTGATCTTGGTCACACCGTCAACGACCCGGGCTATATCCTCACCAAAAAACTCCTTGATCTCTTCCAGAGTAGTAAGGGTATCCTCCACGGTATCGTGCAGCAGACCACAGGCCACGGTGACAACGTCAAGCCGCATCTGGGTCAGGATATAAGCCACTTCCAGGGGGTGAGACAGATACGGCTCACCGGATAAGCGCACCTGTCCTTCATGCACCCTGGCCGAAAAAATGTAAGCCTTTTCAATAGGGCTGAAATCGGCCTCGGGGAGATAAGACTGGACCTGTTCCAAGATATCGTTTAACCTAACCATCTATCGCTTTCTGGCGCAGATTGAAGCTCCCCACAGTCCGCCTTGGGCGGACGGGGAATCTCCGTATGCAAGGTAAAATGCATCGTATTCGCTCGCTAACCCTGCTGCAAGCAGCGGGGAATGCGCTCGCTATGCATGTTCAGGAGGGTCTGAACGAGCTGTTCCCTGGTAACGAACAGGGTCTCGCCCGTGCCGCGCACCTTTATTTCCAGCAAACCCTCTTTAGTGAACTTCGTGCCTATGGTTATGCGGAAGGGAATACCTGTCAGGTCGGCATCCTTAAATTTTATGCCGGCCCGTTCATCACGGTCATCCAAAAGGACGTGGACTCCTCTGGATAAGAACTCGTGGTAGATATCCTCTGCCGCCTCCCTGATGACTGTATCATTTACATTAACCGGCAGAAGCAGGACATCGAAGGGAGCAATGGCCACCGGAAAGATTATACCGCTTTCATCGTGGCCTTGCTCAATAGCCGCGGCTACTATACGGCTGACGCCGATCCCATAGCAGCCCATGACCATGTAACGTTCCTGCCCCTCTCCGTCGAGGTAAGTAGCCTTAAGGGCCTCACTGTATTTAGTTCCCAGACGGAAGATATGGCCTACCTCAATGCCGCGGGAGAGTCTTATGGGTTGCTTGCACCGGGGACAACGGTCCCCGGCCGTAACCGACCGTATATCACCATAAAGGTCTGCATGGATGTCCCGGCCGGCGTCCACATGGACGAGGTGATGCCCTTCCTCATTGGCCCCTGCCACGCAGTCGTACATGCCTTGTATGGCCTGATCCGCCACTATTTTTACCGGGAGGCCCACCGGGCCGCTGTAACCTACGGGCGCGCCTGTAATGCGGCGAATTAATGCCTCGTCAGCCAAGGCTATTTCCCGGGCCTGGAGTAAATTTTTTAATTTAATCTCATTGACCTCGTGGTCACCGCGCACCAGAACCGCCACTGGCTGGCCGTCAACTAAAAAGATGAGCGTCTTTACCAATTGCTGTGGCGGTATTCCCATAAAGGTTGTTACTTCCTCTACCGTCCTCCTTCCGGGGGTGGCTACCTTCTCCATGGGCCGGGAAGGCGTATTACTCTTTATCTGCCCTTTTTCAGACCAGACCACTTCAGCCTTCTCTATATTGGCCGCATAGTCACAACCGGTGCAGCTTACGATAGTGTCCTCCCCTGTCTCAGCCAACACCATGAACTCGTGTGAAAAACTGCCGCCTATGCTGCCCGTGTCAGCCTCCACCGCCCTGAATTGGAGGCCCAGGCGGCGAAAAACGTTTTGATAGGCCGCGTACATGGCCAGATAAGTCTTCCCCGAGGCCTTCTCATCCACATCAAAGCTGTATCCATCCTTCATAACAAATTCGCGGCCCCGCATTAACCCAAAACGCGGCCTGATCTCATCCCTGAATTTGGTCTGTATCTGATAAAGATTTAACGGCATATCCCGATAAGAACGCACCTCACGCCGCACCAAATCGGTAATAACCTCTTCATGTGTGGGCCCCAGACAACAGTCGCGCGCGTGGCGATCCTTAAACCGCAACAACTCCTTTCCGTAGAACTCCCAGCGGCCGCTCTCCTGCCATAACTCCGCAGGCTGCACCATAGGCAGAACCACTTCCTGTGCCCCGGCCTTATTCATCTCTTCCCTTACGATGGCCTCTACTTTACGCAAAACCCGCAGCCCAAGGGGCAGGTAGGAATAAATGCCCGCGGCCAGCTTTCGTATCATACCGGCCCGTAGCATTAGTTTGTGGCTTATTACTTCCGCTTCCGCAGGCGTCTCTTTTAAAGTAGGCAGAAAAAACCGGCTAAATCGCATTCTCTTTCCCTTTCTGTGTATAATATCCCGCTTCCATTGTCTCTATCTCTTCCACAAGGGTATCCACGAGTTCCGCCTCTTTCACTTTTTTCAGAAGCTTACCGTGGCGGAAAATAATTCCGACTCCTCTTCCTCCAGCCATGCCAATATCGGCTTCTTTTGCCTCGCCCGGGCCGTTGACCACACAGCCCATTATGGCCACCTTGAAGGGAGTGGTTATATGGCTTATCCTTTTCTCCACCTTATCTACCAAAGAAAAAAGGTTGATCTCACAGCGCCCGCAAGTGGGACAGGAGATAATCTCCGGCCCCCTTTGGCGCAGGCCAAGCGCCCTCAATATCTCATACCCCACCCGGACCTCTTCAACCGGGTCCCGGGTCAGAGAGACGCGGAGGGTGTCGCCGATGCCTTCATACAGGAGAATCCCGATGCCTATACTGGACTTGACCGTCCCTGGATAAAGTCCTCCTGCCTCTGTAACCCCCAAGTGCAGAGGATAATCCACCTTACCCGCCAGTTCGCGATAGGCATCGACAGTAGTGCGCACGTCTGAAGACTTGAGTGATACCTTTATATCCCCGAAGCCTAACCCCTCCACACGCTCGATATTACGCAGCGCACTTTCGACCAGGGCAGAGGCAGTAGGCGACCTATGCTTCTTCAATATGTCTCTCTCCAGCGAGCCGGAGTTCACACCGATCCGCATGGCAATGCCGGCGTCTTTAGCAGCAGTCACCACCTCGGCCAGTTTTTTTATGCCTCCAATATTACCGGGATTGATCCTTATGCCGTCGGCGCCGGCCTTGATTGCGGCCAGGGCCAGGCGGTAATCGAAATGGATGTCGGCGATAAGGGGTATCTGTATCTTCTTCCTGATGGCCTTAATGGCCTCCGCAGACGCCGGGTCAGGAACAGCTACGCGTACCACCTCACAGCCGGCCTTCTCCAGCCGGTGGATTTGCCTGACTGTACTTCCGACGTCCCGGGTAAAGGTGTTGGTCATGGACTGTACTACCACCGGGGCATCTCCCCCGATAGCCACCGGCCCGACCATAATCTGCCTGGAATACCTTCTTCGCATGTTTTTACCTTTAAATACAATAAGATATCGAAATACAAAGGCATAATTACTGAAAACAG
>JASEGX010000164.1 GCA_030017815.1 Thermodesulfobacteriota bacterium
CTTTGCCGAGGCCGCTCGTCTGTATAAAAGATGCCGTGCGGAACGTAAAGAGGCCTTTCTCATGGAGAAACACCCGGAGTATTTTGAGGAAGAAGTCTCTGCTCACCTGCCGGTTGAAGCAGAACCTGATAGCTACACCCTTCCCTGTCTGGATGTTGACTACCTGATGAAATCCTCTCTGGCCATTTCGGCGGAGTTCAACCCCAGTGCCCTGCTGAATAAAATTATGAATGTGGTTATAGAGGCCTCGGGGGCGCAGCACGGGTATCTTTTGACGCAAGAGAATGGCAGCCTGATGGTCCGCGCTGAAAGTCACATCATCGAAAAAGATGTAGTCCGGACCGTTAAATATGGCCTTGAGGAGGCCACAGATATCTGTAAGGCTATCGTCCGTTATGTGCATCGAACTAAAGAGAGGATGATCCTGAACAATGCTTCAGAAGAGGGTGAGTTTAAGGATAATCCCGAGGTCCAGGCCATGCGGCTTCGGTCTGTCATTTGTCTGCCATTGATCAAACAATCCAAACTGATTGGAATTCTATACCTCGAAAACCGCTTATCGGATTCGGTCTTCACACCGGAAAAGACAGAAATGACTGAACTCTTGACCTCCCAGGCGGCCATCTCTCTAGAGAACGCCCGCCTGCTTGATGAAATGAAGCGAGCAGAGGAGTCGGTGCGGGAAAGCGAGGAGCGGTTCCGCCTGCTGCTGGAGTCAACGGGCGAGGGCATCTACGGCATTGACTTGGACGGACGTTGTACATTCATCAACGCGGCAGGGGCGGAGTTGCTTGGCTACTCGCCTGAGGACGTGCTGGGCAAGGATATGCACAAACTGACTCACCACCGTTATCCCGATGGCTCGTCCTATCCTGTTGAGCAGTGTCAAATCTGCCGTACTTTCCTTATTGAGCAAGGTTGCCGGGTTGATACCGAGGTGTTATGGCGGCGAGACGGGAAGGGATTTCCGGCCGGGTATTCAGCCTATCCCATTAAAAAAGAAGGACGCATCATAGGCGCAGTTGTGACCTTTACCGACATCACCGAGCGCAAGCGGGCGGAGGAGCAAATCAAGGCATCGCTCAAAGAAAAAGAGGTGCTTCTAAAGGAAATCCACCACCGGGTCAAAAACAATTTGCAGGTCATTTCTAGTCTGCTCAACCTTCAGCTCGGATATATCAAAGATAAACAGGCCGCCGGGCTATTCAAGGAAAGCCAGAGCCGGGTCAGATCGATGGCGCTCATCCACGAAAGATTGTATCAGTCCGGAGACCTGGCGAGGATCGACTTTGCTCAGTACATTAGAAGCCTGGCATCTGATTTGTTCCGTTCGTACGGAGTCAGTTCAGGTGCCATCACCCTGAAGATAAATGCCGGTGATGTGTTACTGGGCATTGATAGGGCAATTCCTTGCGGTTTGATTGTCAATGAACTTGTTTCAAATTCTCTAAAACACGCCTTTCCGGCGGGCAAGAAAGGCGAAATCCAAATCAACCTTCGTTCGGATAATGATAATGGGTTTACACTGACTCTCAGTGACAATGGCATTGGCTTCCCGAAAGATTTGGACTTCCGAAATGCAGAAACATTAGGTTTGCAGTTAGTAATTACCCTGGTAAAACAGCTCAAGGGTACGATCGAGCTGGATAGAAGCGGTGGAACGGAATTTAAGATTACATTTGCCCGTTACAAATGAAGGAGCTTAGGTAATCAAAAGGTATGCGGAAGGGGGCTAAGACCACCATGGCGAAGACACAGATCCTGATTGTCGAAGATGAAAGCATCGTCGCCAAAGATATACAAAATACGTTGAAAATTTTGGGATATGCGGTTTCTGCTGTCGCCTCCTCCGGAGAGGAGGCCGTTAAAAAAGCAGCCGAAACGCAGCCGGATTTAGTGCTGATGGATATCGTGCTGGAAGGGGATATGAACGGCGTGGAGGCGGCTGCGCAAATCCGTGCCCGTTTTGATATTCCAGTGGTATATCTCACTGCCTATGCAGATGATGAAACATTGCAGCGGGCAAAGATAACAGAGCCCTATGGCTATATACTCAAACCTTTCCAGGAAAGAGAATTACACACTGCCATCGAGATGGGCCTTTACAAGCATAAGATGGAAAGGAAGTTAAAAGAGAGTGAACAATGGCTAGCCACCACGCTCAAAAGTATAGGCGATGCGGTGATGGCCACTGATAGCCAGGGGTGCGTAATATTTATGAATCCCGTGGCCGAGACTCTGACAGGCTGGAAGCAGGAAGAAGCTGTAGGAAACCCTCTGAAAGAGGTCTTCAATATTATAAATGAGGAAACAGGTAAACGGGCTGAGGATCCGGCCACCAGGGTGCTGCGAGAAGGTATCGTCATCGGGCTGGCCAATCATACCGTATTGATAGCCAAAGACGGGACGAAACGGCCTATTGATGACAGCGGTGCACCGATCAGAGATGACAAAGGAAACATCATGGGTGTAGTTTTGGTCTTCTGCGACATCAGCGCGCGCAAGCGAGCGGAGGAGGCACTACGGCGATCAGAACGGAAGTTTAAGGACCTAACCGAGACCACTACTGACTGGGTGTGGGAGGTTGATGCACAGGCAGTATACACTTATGCCAGCCCTAAAATCGAAGATCTACTAGGCTATGGGGTCAGTGAGGTGTTGGGTAAAACTCCGTTTGACCTTATGCCTGAAGAAGAGGCAGAAAAAGTTCGCAAATTTTTCAACGAGAAGGTTATTAACAAAGAGCCGTTCCATGGTCTGGAAAATGTGAATCGCCATAAAGATGGACATCTGGTAGTCTTAGAGACAAACGGAATCCCCATCTTTGATGAAAAAGGTCAACTAAAAGGATACAGGGGTATAGATAGGGACATCACCGAGCGCAAGCGGGCGGAGAAGGCCCTGCTGGAATCGGAAAAAAAATATCGCATCTTGTTTGAGGAATCAAAAGATGTCGTTTTTATCAGCACACCCGAGGGGAAGTTTCTAGATATTAATCCGGCAGGCGTTGACTTATTTGGGTATTGTTCAAAGGAAGAACTTCTGAAGGTTAGTATTGCCAAAGATCTTTATTTCAGCCCTGAAAATAGAGAAATCTATCAGCGAAGGCTTGAGCAGAATGGATTTGTCAAAGATTATGAAATAGACATGAAAAGAAAAGATGGAGAGAAACTGGTTGTGCTTGTGACCTCTACGGCTGTCCGCGATGAGAAAGGGGCCGTCGTGGCATACCGGGGGATGATACGGGATGTAACGGAGCATAAGAAACTTGAGCAGCAACTCCTGCATGCCCAGAAAATGGAAGCAGTTGGCCAACTGGCAGGTGGTGTTGCCCATGATTTCAATAATATCCTTACAGCTACAATAGGCTGTGGAAACCTCCTGAAGATGAAGATGGAAGAAGATGATCCATTAAGGACCTACGTTGATCAGATACTTACATCGTCAGAGAGAGCTGCTAGTTTGACCCAGAGTCTTCTTGCCTTCAGCAGGAAGCAGATACTCAACCCACAGCCCGTAAAACTCAATAAGATCGTAAAGAGCGTAGAAAAACTTCTGTTAAGGGTTATTGGTGAGGAGATTCAGCTTAAGACAATGCTTACAGATAAAGATTTAACAGTCATGGCAGATTCTGGTCAGATAGAGCAGGTCTTGATGAACCTTGCCACAAACGCAAGGGATGCCATGCCTAAAGGGGGACCGTTAATTATAGAGACTGAGCTTGTGAAATTGAGCAATGGATATATAAAGACCCATGTTTATGGAAAGCCGGGCATATATGCCCTTGTTTCGGTCACAGACACAGGTCTAGGCATGGATGAGAAGACAAAGGGAAGAATATTTGAACCCTTCTTCACAACGAAAGAGGTTGGAAAGGGCACGGGACTTGGGCTAGCAACGGTGTATGGGATAATTAAGCAGCACAGCGGCTATATCGATGTCTACAGTGAATTAGGCAAGGGCACGACGTTTAAGATATATTTGCCAGTGATTAAATCAGAAGCGGAAGAAACAAAACCAGAAGTCATCGCTCCTCTAAAAAACGGCACGGAGACCGTGCTTATAGCGGAGGATGAGACAGGGGTTAGAAGGCTCATAAAGGCTATGCTTGAGGAATTTGGATATACGATTATAGAGGCAGTAGATGGACAGGATGCGATAGATAAATTCATGGAGAATAAAGACAGAATCCAGCTTCTTATTCTCGATGTAATAATGCCGAGGAGGAATGGCAAAGAGGCTTATGAAGAGATAAAGAAGGTAAGACCTGATATTAAGGCCCTTTTTACAAGTGGGTACGCTGCAGATATTATACATGAAAAAGGCATTCTTGGGGAAAAAATAAATTTTATCTCAAAACCCATTTTACCAACAGAGCTTTTAAAAAAGGTCAGAGAAGTGCTGGATAAATGCGCCAACAAACAGCCCTGCGGTTTCAGCCGAGAAAATTAGACCGATGGGGACGTCCCTCAGTTTTTACCCTCAATCAATAAAGGGGGGGCGGCTGATTGACCTGCCCGATAAACCCGAACCTGCCGGATTAAAAAAAGTGGGCGGGATTTCTTCCGAACTGATAAATCCTTTTAGCTCTTCATCGTTGTAAAAGGCACGCTCAAAGAAGAGGCCGTGGGCTGGGGCAGTAAAACGGTTCAAGTTCACCGGCTCCACGAGAAAACGCCGTACCTCATCGACACTGAGGCTGCCATTCCCCACGGCAACCAGCACGCCGACGATCCGGCGGATCATCTTCCAGAGAAAATGGGAGCCGACAATACGGAAAAGGATGATGTCGTCAGTTTCGTGCAGCAACGTATTGTTGACCATAACCAAGGGAGACTTCTTCCTGATGGCCTGGTGGTCGGTAAAGGAGGAAAAGTCATTCATCCCGGTCAGTAAGGCTGACGCCTCCCGCATGACCGGCACCTTGAGGGGGTCTTTCACCCACCAGGCGTAATGCCTGCGGAAGACGGTTTTACGCCTGGCAATCTGATACAGGTAACTGCGTCCCACGCAATCATGACGGGCATGGAACTGGGAGCCCGCCCTTTCCACTTTCAGGACATTTATATCCTGGGGTAGAATGTCATTGAGCCGCCGGACGATCTCCTGCGGGCTGAGATCGGTCGCTGCCTCCAGGTGGGCAACGTACTCCAAGGCATGGACGCCGGCATCGGTACGCCCATTGCCCTGAATATCCACCTGCTCCCCGAAAAGTTCGCCTGCGCACCGCAAGAGACTCCCCTGGATGGTTTTTGCATCCTTCTGCTTCTGCCAGCCACTGTAACGGCTGCCATCGTACTCCAGAATGAGTTTAAATCGCTTGTGTTTCGTGGGCATACAAATATTACCGCATTTTCCTTATATCATTTTAGTTCAATCTAATACGGAAAAGCGAAAGGCGCAAGAATGCTCCACACCTCAACATAAAGGGGATAAAT
>JASEGX010000165.1 GCA_030017815.1 Thermodesulfobacteriota bacterium
TACGCCTTCACTTTCCCCGCCTTGTGCGAGAACCGTAAGACATCCCTTAAAGCCTTGAGCTGAGAGCGCAGGGTCTTAGAGGCTATGAATTTTCAGTTAATACCTCGACCAGTCTCTTTCGTAATACCTCTAATCTTTTTGACTTAAAGGCCGTTTTAGTTTGTTCCAATACCGCAACAGTCTCAGTTAGAACTGCTTTCATTTTTTTCTTGTGCGGACAATCCGCAAAGACGCAGTCAGGGCATATCTCGGCCTTTTTTATCTTCTTCTCTATGACGGCGGTCAGGATGTGCCGCTGCATATCTATCCGACTGTGCAGATCTTCAGTACTTTTATCAATAATCTTAACCAAATCGGCTTTCTTGTCGGCTTCCATCTATACTCCCCCAGTATCCTGTCTTGCCCCGGCTTCTTACCCCAGTCCTATCAGCTTTCCTCCTTGATAGACGATGAATGATACGATCCAAGCCACGGCTGTAGTATAGCCCGCGGCAAACAGGGGCCATTTCCACGAATTGGTCTCGCGGTAGATCACCCCGATGGCGGCTACACACGGCATATAAAGAAGGGTAAAGACCATCAGGGTGAAGGCGGTAAGCGGGGTATAGATTTTCTTTCCATCGGGCCAGGTATCCTTCTGTATCCGTTCCCTTAGGGGAGCTGACTCCTCATCTGCCTCTCCTACGGCATAAAGGGTGCCCAAGGTGCCCACCACGATCTCCTTGGCAATGAATCCTCCAAAGAGGCCAACCCCTATCTTCCAATCAAATCCCAGGGGTTTTACCACCGGCTCTATTATCCTTCCCAGGTGGCCCAAATAGCTCTTCTCCATCTTTTCCCGGGCCTGCTCACTTTCCAGATTGGCTATGGTTTCATCCATGGCCTCTTTCATAATCAGGCCAGAGGCAAGGTCAGACATTGCCTCTTGTTTCAGGCGGTCGTAATCTTTTGAATACTCCGGGTTCCAAGGGAAATTACCGAGAAACCAGACCAGGACGCAACCGGCCAGGATAATGGTCCCTGCCTTCTTAAGATAAAGCACGCCCCGCTCCCACATATGGATGATTACCCCTTTAATGGTAGGCATACGGTAGGGAGGGAGTTCCATGACAAAGGGGGCTGTTGGCCCCGGGAAGAGATATTTTCGAAATATCTTGGCCATAATTATGGCCATGGCTATGCCCAGGATATAGATGGAATAAAGTACCGTACCCCCTTTTTCAGGAAAAAACGCCCCGATTAAAAGGGCATATACCGGTAGTCTGGCCCCGCAGCTCATAAAGGGATTGACTAAGATGGTGGTCAGCCGGTCCCTCTCCTGGTCAATGGTCCGGCAGGCCATGATCCCCGGTATGTTGCAGCCCAATCCCAGGATCATGGGGATGAAGGACCGGCCATGCAGCCCGATTTTGTGCATAAAGCGGTCCATGACAAAGGCGGCCCTGGCCATATAGCCTGAATCTTCCAGTATGGCCATGCAGAAAAATAAGAGAAAGATAATGGGTACAAAAATAATAACGCTGCCTACCCCGCCGATAATGCCCTCTACCACCAGGGACTGAAAGGCGCTCCCCTCTGGGAAAAAGCGGCTGCATACATTCCCCAGCCATTCCTGGCCAGACTCCACCCAGCCCATAGGAACCTCACTGAGGGTAAAGGTAAATTTAAACATGAGCCACATCAAAAATAGAAAGATGGGTATCCCCAGTACCCGGTTTAAAACTATACGGTCGATCTTGTCAGAGGCACTCAGCCGCTCTATCGCCGGCCGGGAAACCGCTCTTTTGTAGATGCCATTGATGAAGCCATACCTTCTATCCACAACGATGGTTTCCACTTCATCATCAAAAATACCTTTTAGATGCTCACTACTTTTTCTTACCTGATCAAGAATCTCTCGCCTATCCATAATCTCATACCTCCTCACTTCTCCCCGGTCACCTTCTTTGTGACTTCCTCGTCTCCTTCCAGCAACTTTATAGCTATCCATCTCGGAGCGTATCTCTGCATAAGCCCGGCATCTCTCTGGATCAACTCCTCTATCTTTCTTATCTCTTCTTCTATCTCTTCCCCATACCTCGGGGTGATGTTGCCGCTATCGAACTTACCGTCGGCCACATCCACAACGGCCTGTAAGAGCTCGTCCATCCCCCTATTTTTATGTCCTATGGTAGAGACCACCGGCACGCCCAAAAGTTCTGAAAGTTTTTTGGTATCGATCTTGTGTCCGCTTTCCTCGGCCCGGTCACTCATGTTTAAGGCGATGACTAACCTTACGCCCAATTCAATAAACTGGGTGGTTAAATAGAGATTACGCTCCAAATTGGAGGCATCCACAATGTCCACCACCACGTCCGGTCTTTCCTCCACCACAAAATTGCGGGCCACGACCTCGTCTAAAGAATAGGCGGTTAAGCTGTAGGTGCCGGGTAGATCTACCACCTTAATTTCGTAATCCTTGAATTTAAGGTTTCCTTCCTTCTTCTCCACAGTCACCCCCGGCCAATTGCCTACGTGCTGGTGGGCGCCGGTCAAGTTATTAAATATGGTGGTCTTGCCGGAATTGGGATTTCCAGCCAGGGCAATGGTTATTTTTTTAGCCATCTGTAACCTCTATTAGTTAACTAAAACTCAGTTAGGCATATCTAACTTTAATAACAAAAAATTTTCTTACCTAACCATAATCTTATGGGCCATTCCACAACCCAGGGCCAGCCGGGTATCCCTTACCAAAACCACCAGCGGCCCCGGTGCACCCTTTACGACTTTCATCTTTACACCCGGGGACAATCCCATGCTAAAAAGCCTTGACTGTAACCCGTAACCGGCGTGTATGGCCATAAGGGTAACCTCTTCACCGGGGTTCACCATACTAAGCGGCATAAATCCTCCCTTCATAAAAGCGCCTCCACATAGACATGCGCTACCTCATCCTTGCGCAGCGACAGGTGGTACCCCTTGATCTTGATCTCCATAGGGTCTCCCAGGGGGGCCACCCTTTCTACCTCCACTATGGCCCCGGGCACCACGCCCATATCTAAAATACGCCGGTGGGCCGGACCCGTTCCGGTCACCTTAGCAATCTTTCCCTTCTCTCCGGGGGAAAGCTCGCTTAACGGTCTGGTCATTTGCCCTCCCTGTTTTTCTTCAATACTTTTAGATTTAGCGCCATAATTTTCCATAAATTTCTTCATATGTTCCAAACACCTGTCGTTAGAGCGACCGTGTCGGCAATATTCGCTGAAATATTCCAGCCAACCGGCCCCGCCTCTGGGACAATTCTCAATGAATTCCATGAAACGCACGAGCGCCTCCAGGGAGGCCGGACTTATGGCATGTTCTATCTTGCAGGCATCCGCATCGGCCTGGCTGGCGTCTATCTTCAGTATGTCCGTGAAAAATCTACGTAGAATCTCATGTCTGCGGTTAACCTCAGTGGCCAGCTCCAGCCCTTCGCGAGTCAACTCAACATACTCATACTTCTCATGATTGATTAGACCCTTTCGAACTAAGGTAGTTAGCATGCTGGTAACCGTCGGTAGCTTCACCCGTAAACGCCCGGCAATATCTTTAACCCGGACCGCCTTAACTTCCTGTTCCAGATTAAAAACGACCTCCAGATAATCTTCCATGGTAGATGTCAAAAATTCTTTGGACATAATAACCGCCGGGATAATTAGTAACTCTTAATTAAGTTAGATAATTCTAACTATCATGGCCAAATCCAATTGTCAATCTTTTTTTAATTTTTTCGGGAAATTTTTTACTTGGCCCAGCTTCGTGGCTCTTTTTATCAAGTCTTCTAAATTTCCAATACCTTGCCTACCCCACAATCAAGACATTTCTCAGGATAGAGACGCCTTATTTCCGACTTAAACTGGGTACAGTGACAAGGACAGACCAGTTTTAGATCCCTAAGGAGATCGAGTTCTCTGAACCCATGCAGGCCTCCGATGAGGGCATCGACCTTTCCGAAGCTTGCTGCGGCCTGAAGGATGGCTCTCACCCCAGGGTGGGAGCAACCGGTAACTACGACCAAACCTTCCCTGGTCCTGACTACAAGGGATTGCTCTATGCCTTCGATCTCACCAGTGGAAAAGACGTTTTCATGGATTTGAACAGGGCCTGTAATGCTGATCACCTTACCCGCACCAGGAGGCTTAGGACAGGAATTGGGAATGTAAACCTTGACTTCCTTATTGAGCTTAAGCAAATCCAAAAGTCCCCCGGTATGGTCCCAGTGGGCGTGGGAAATGAAGATCTCGGGGATGGTGCGAGAGTCGAGGTTAAGCTTCTCCAGATTATGGAGAAGTATGGAGCCGCTGGCCCCGGTGTCGAAGAGAATCCTTCGGCCATTTTCTACTTCTATAAGGCAGGAGAAACCCCAGTCAGCTTTGAGACCTCCTTTAAAGACTTCGTTATCATAGACAATGGTGATCTTCATATCTACGAACGGAGCTTATTAAAAATTTCTTGTTACCGTTTTTTCTCTATCTCTCTGATGCGCCGCTGGATCTCCGTAACTATGATTGGCTATTTCCCGCAACAGCTGCCGGGTCCGGCACAACCCGCCTGGCTGGGACTGGATCCACAGCAAGAGGTATCCCCTGGACCGGGGATGCGGTTCTTGGAAGGCCCGGATATGGATAAATGGGCAGAAAGGAGCTTCTTGGGGTTGCGACTCCCACAGTTCCGACATTGAACCTGTTCGCCAGAACTCGTGACCAGGATCTCGGTGATCTCCTCGCAGTCCAAACAAAGGTAATCAAACAGTGGCATAACTACCCTCCTTCGGGGTCAGGATCATTGCTACCCGTATGGCCATTGAGGGCTTTTTGCAGGGTCTTTACGGCCAACCGGATGCAGTGTTGTTTCTGGTCAGGGAGTTCCCCAAGGACACGAAAGATATCCCGGTCTTTAATGGCCCTGGCTTCTTCGATGGTCTTACCTCTGATAATATCTACCGCAGCCATGGCAGATGCCACCGCCCCAGGACAACCCAGAACCTGGAATTTGGCGTCCTCGATTCGTCCCAGTTCCAGTTTGAGATAAACCTTCATCGTGTCGCCACACCGACCAGTTAGCTCAGTCACCTGGTTGGCGTCAGGTAGACTACCCATGTTAGGCCGATTCAGGTAGTACTCGATCGCCTTGTCTGAGTACCCGGAACCGGAAAGCATCTCGCGAATAGCACGCGTGTCTTCCCGGTCAAAAGCTTGATCGTAATTCATCCTCTACCTCCTTAAGAACAGATCATCTATAGGTGCGGCATCCGGCTTAGTGCTTCGATTCGCAAATACGATCACGTATCCTCATGCTGCGAATTGAAATAATTGCTCACTCAGCACTAAGTCCTGAGTAAATAAATACGTTACCGAATTT
>JASEGX010000166.1 GCA_030017815.1 Thermodesulfobacteriota bacterium
AATCCCCGGTGATTTTTAACGATGGCGTAAGCCACCGACAGCCCCAGACCCGTCCCCTTACCCAGCCCTTTGGTAGTAAAGAACGGCTCAAAGATACGCCCTGTAACCTCCCTGGACATCCCGAGGCCGGTGTCTGAGATAGCTGAGCAGACATAGTGGCCGGGGAGAACACCATGGTATTTATTACAATAAGTCTCATCCAGGATGGCATTGGTGGTTTCAATAATCAGCCTGCCGCCGTTGGGCATGGCATCACGGGCATTGATACAGATGTTCATGACCACCTGCTGGATCTGTACCGGGTCGGCCTCTATGATGGAAAGGCCGGGATCAAGATAGGTATCGATAGCTATACTTTTAGGTATGGTGCGTAAAAGCAGGTTTCGGGTCTCCTCTATCAGCGAGTTTAACTGAAAAGGTTTTGGGTTGCTGGGCACCTTGCGGCCAAAGGTCAGGAGCTGCTGGATAAGTTCAGCCGCCCGCCCTCCGGCCTGATCAATGTTTGCAACGTAAGTATATTCAGGCCTGTCTTTATCCAGTTTATTCAAGAGGAGAGATGCATATCCGGTTATGCCGGTAAGCAGGTTATTAAAGTCATGGGCGACGCCGCCGGCCAGAAGTCCTATGGATTCCATCTTCTGGGCCTGGAAGAACTGGGTTTCCAACTTCTTATACTGGGTTATGTCGTCCATAATAAGGAGGGCCATCTCTTTTTCTCCCCGCTGGAGGGATAAGACGGTAAAAAGAATAGTTTTTTCTGCCTCCTCGCCATCCGCCTCTTTTTTTAGGGACATTTCCTTACGTATGGTCTCTTCTCCACGGGTGAAGAGGGCAATTAATGCCAGCCGGAGCGGGCAATTGCGACATGCGGGGTGTGCCTGGCAACGCCGGCAGTCCGGCCTGTCGCCACATTCCCGGCCTTTCCGGTAGATGCATCCAAAATGGCAGAGACCCCATTTACCCAGCATTTCCTCTACAGGCCGGTTGAAGAATTGCCCGGCGTGGTCGCTGACAAAGGCGAGTCTAAAATCCGGTTCAATGACGCATATAAAAGAAGGGATGGCGTGCACCAGCCGTGTGTTAAATTCTTCCAGCTCATAGCGCGCCTCTTCGGCCTTTTTGCGCTGGGTGATATCGCTTACGATAGCCTCCGCACCGATTATTTGGCCGGTTTCGTTTTTTAGGGCGTGGGCGTTCAGGCTGACCCATATTATAGTTCCGGCCTTCTTCTTAAAAGCTGTTTCAAAGTTTTTTACAGACCCGTCCTTAATCAAGTTTTGCAAATAACGATCTCTGTCGGATGCTGACGCGTAAATATCTTTCGGGATATTGAGCGCCAAAAGTTCCTCCACGGATTCGTAATCCAGCATAGCTACTAGGGCCGGATTGGCCACAATAAACGTTCCGTCCAGGGTACTGCGGCAGATGCCCTCGGCCGCATTTTCAAAGATGCCGCGGTATTTTTCCTCTGATTCACAGAGGGCCTCCCTGGAGAGGGAGACCCGTTTTATCTCCTGATGCAGTTTGCCATAGAAATTTTTCAGGTTTGCGGCCATGGAGTTAAAGGCCTCACCCAGGGCCTGGATCTCGTCTCCGGTCTTAAAGTCAAAAAATACCTCCCAGTTGCCGTTGGCGAATTTCTGTGTGCCTTCCTTGAGCGTAAGAATAGGCATGGTTATGCGCCGGGAGAGATAAAGGGTGAGGGCTATCAGTATGCCGATAGCCGCCAGCAGCCATAATATGGTCTTGATGACCGTTCTTTTTATGGGGGCATAGACGCTGTCCAGAGGCTGTTCGACTATTACTCCCCAGCCCATAGGTTGGATTTGGGTATGTACACCTATTACTTCTCTGCCGTTCCAGGCCCGGTATCGGTCTGTTTTGAAGTTTTCAGCATGTTCTATACCGGACATGATATGTTTTACGGGGGTGACGTCAGACCATTTCTCACGTTTTAAGACATGTCTAAGGTCTGTGTGAGCTATAACATAGCCATTTTTATCCACCAGATAGGCGTAGCCCTTTTCATTGCCTATCTTTACTGTGGATAGGAGGGCGGAATACTTGGTTATGTCCAGGGTGGTATAAATCATCCCTACCGGCCCCTTATCATTATGGATGGGGGCTATGATATTAGTCATGGGCCGATTTTGTTTGATAAATACCGGACCGATATAGGATTCGGTACCCCCTTTTTGTAGGGCAATAATGGCCTGTTTCTCAAGAGGGCCTTCTTCCAACGGGCAGGAATGAGGGCGGGATCTGGCGCGAATGATTTCGTGGCCCTGTTTATCCAGAAGACAGAAACAGACAAAGTCCGGGAAGCGTTGCATGGCACGGCTAAAATAGTTTCTTATGCGCGGTATATTCATCTCCTGGAAGCAGTCATCCTGAACTGCCATGTAGAGAAGGGATTGACTGTCTCTGACCACTTCCCGGACTACCTCGGCTATGCGCTGGTTAATGGCAGCCATAGATTGACATTGATTATCATAAAGGGTTTGCGTCTGAAGGTAAACGAGTGAGGAGGTGACGACGAGGGCGATAAATACGGCGGAACCCACGATGTAAAGCGTAAGCCGGCGGGCCAAGCTGGACTTAAGATGGGGTTGCTTGACGGTGGACAATGCCTCTCCTTTAACCCTTCACCGCAGAGGGCGCGGAGCACGCAGAGTTAAGGACTTATATAATAACGAAAAATGAAAAGCAAATGTAAATATTTTATCTGCTTCCTTTCATCTCCGTATCGGCTATCGGCGAGATTCCTTGAAAATCCCCCTTTACCCCCCTTTTCCAAAGGGGGAAGTGTTCCACCTCCCTTTGGAAAAGGGAGGTGGGGAGGGATTAAAGAATACTCTTTCAAACAGCTAAACTGATATATCTATTTTATCACCCTGGCTTCAAGATAAATGCCTGCGTTTCCGAAGAGTAGATGAGGAGAGTAAAATGGTTGCGAATCCTGATGCGGGTAGCGCGGTTATAACCAGCAACAAGGTTGTGGTTCGATTTTTAGACGGCCGTATGATCAAAGGCCGGTGTCTGTCCTTTAATCAACAGAACCCGGTTATAAAGGTCGAGTCCATAGACCGGTCGACCTCCTATGACATCAAATGGGATGACCTTAAGGCCTTATTTTTCGTGAGGGAATTTGAGGGCCTGGCCCGGCCCGCAGATGACTCAGTTCAGCTTCAGGCTTCGCCTGTTTCGTCGGTGGGGCGCCATGTGCAGGTAGAATTTGTGGATGGTGAGGTCATTCAGGGATATGCAGAGGCACTGAAAACCGGCCTGAGGGGATTTTTTATTTCGCCACTCAATCGGAGGGACAACAACCTGCGGATCTTCGTCCCTAAAACCGCGGTAAAGAGTGTGCGTGTAGCCCCTAAGCTGGGCGAGACTATGGTGAAGGAGGGGATGCTTGGGAAAGAGGATTTGTCGGATGCCCTGAAAAAACAAACGGAATATCGTGCTCAAAAGCTGGGTGAAGTCGCCATCAAGGAGGGCATGGCCGCGGCGGAAGAGGTGGAACGTGCTCTCAAGGTACAAAAGACGGTAGTCGGACAAAAAATCGGCGAGATACTTGTCCAGGCCGGCGTCCTGACCCGGGAAGACCTGGAGAGGGCCTTGTCAGCACAAAAGGAAAACCGGAGCAAAAAACTGGGTCAGATTCTATTAGAGATGAATCTGGCTACCACGGAATCTCTGGCCCTGGCCCTGGCTCTTAAGTACCGGTTACCCTATGTTGACGTTTCGACCTATCCTGTTGATCCCGTGGCTGTGAACACGGTTAAGGAGGAGGTAGCCAGAAAATTACAGTTTATCCCTATAACTAAGACCAGGGACACGTTAACCATAGCTATTGCTGATCCCATAAATTTTGCCGCAAAGGATTATATCCAGTCAACAACCGGTCTTAACATTAAGGAGGTGCTTTCTACACCCGAAAGTATTGAGGAGGCTGTAAAGCAGTACTTTGGGGCGCCTGCCCTGGACGATGAGATACAGCGTCTTTCCGAAGTAGTAGCCGCGGAAAAGGGAGAGACGGACGACAAGATGGCCGACCTCATTCAACAGGTGGAGGAGGCATCCATTGTTAAGCTGGTCAATGGGATAATAAGGATGGCTGTGGCCAAGAGAGCCAGCGATATCCATATCAATCCGGAACGGCGATCAACGGTCATCAGTTACCGCATCGATGGCATCCTTCGTCAGGAAAAGGTCATAGACGAGTACATCCATCCCATACTTATCTCCCGTATCAAGATTATGGGCAATATGAACATTGCTGAGAGAAGACTCCCTCAGGATGGCCGGGCCCGATTGCGTGTGGGAGAGAAACTGATCGATCTCCGTATATCTTCCCTGCCTACCATCTGGGGAGAGAGTATAGTCATCCGTGTCCTGGAAAAAAGCGCATCGGTTATAGGACTCGAAGATCTTGGTTTCTTCTCTGATGATCTCACCGTAGTCCGTTCACTTATAAGCCGCTCCTACGGCATGCTGTTAATAACCGGTCCGACCGGGAGCGGCAAATCTACCACGGTTTACAGTCTGCTCCAGGAGCCGGTTTTTAAGGGTAAGAATATCATTACCATTGAGGACCCTGTGGAATATGAACTGCCTAACGTGAACCAGATCCAGGTCAAGCCCCATATAAACCTCACTTTTGCCAAGGCCTTGAGGCAGATTTTAAGGCATGATCCGGATGTGATTATGGTGGGCGAGATCCGGGATACAGAGACGGCGCGCATTGCCATCCAGGCGGCCCTGACCGGCCATCTCCTCATCAGCACCCTGCATACCAATAACGCCCCGGAGACCCTGAGCCGCTTGATGGACATGGGCATTGAGCCTTACCTGATTTCTTCGACCGTGCTGGGCATAATCAGTCAGAGGTTGGCGAGAACGATCTGTAAGTCGCCTGAGTGCCGGCAGGTAGATACAAAGGCGCTGGAATCTTTGGCCGCCGCCGGTCTTGCGCCTGAAAAATACCAGGGGCATACTTTTTATAAAGGGAAAGGCTGTAAGGACTGTACAGATGGTTATAAGGGGCGGACCATTATTTATGAACTTATGCGCATAAATGAGCCTATCAAAAGGGCTATCGTGGAAAAAAAATCTACCGAGGAGATACGTGCCCTGGCTAGGGCAAACGGCATGCGCACCATGGCCGAGACGGCGCTCCTTAAGGCCAAAGAAGGGATTACCACTGTAGAGGAAGTATTTACCAACCTGATAGAATAGAGTAAGAGTAAGGTTGCCGTTTTCTCTCTTGACATAATGCCAGCCACCAATTATAGATGGATCATCTCCAAATTAGTTGATAAAAAGATGGGAGATATAATGTGATTTCAAA
>JASEGX010000167.1 GCA_030017815.1 Thermodesulfobacteriota bacterium
GAACGCGGAGATCGCAGAGTATGAAAACACAATATCTTTTAAATTTAGATTCTCTCTGCGTTCTCTGCGCACTCTGCGGTAAACTATTACAAATATTATATGGACAAGTTGATGATGAGTAACAGCAAAAATCCCGGCCTCTATATCCACGTCCCATTTTGTCGGACAAAATGCCCCTATTGCGATTTTTATTCGGCGACCTCCCTTCCTCTTGTCCCTGATTGGCTGGATGGACTGCACAGAGAGGTCCTTATCTATAAAGATCGCTTCGCCGCCTTTGACTCCCTTTATCTGGGAGGCGGCACCCCGACCTTGCTTGCCGGGCATGAACTGACCACCTTGATGGACGGCCTTTTCCGCCATCTTACCTTCTCACCCGATACAGAGATAACCATAGAGGCCAATCCTGACGACATCACTCTGGAAAAACTGGCACTTCTGCGGGACCTGGGGACAAATCGCATCAGCCTCGGCGTCCAGTCCTTCGATGACGGGGAGCTTCAATACCTGGGCCGGAGACACACTGCCCGGCAGACGGAAAAGGCTTTGGAGTGGATCAGGACCTCCGGCTTTACCAATGTAGGGGTGGACCTGATGTATGGATTTACCGGGCAGACTGAGGCAGGCTGGGTGCAGACCATGAAACACGCCCTTGATTTTAAACCGGAACATCTCTCCTGCTATCAGATGACGTTCGAAGAGGGGACGCCCTTTGGCAAAATGCTGGCAGAGGGCCGGATCGAACCTCTGGGAGAAGAGAAAGAAAGGGATTTTTTCCTTCTTACCTCCAGGTTCCTTGAGGAACACGGATACCTACATTACGAAATCTCTAATTTCGCGAGGAGCGAGGAATTTTTTTCCCGCCACAACCAGAAATACTGGCGGCACGTCCCCTACCTGGGGCTTGGCCCTTCTGCCCATTCATTCCAGGACGGTGTCCGTTGGTGGAATTATAGATCCATTCGCAGGTTTTGCCAGGCGCTCGCAGATGGAAAATTGCCGGTTGATGGGACCGAGACACTCTCTACGGAACAGCTCAGACTGGAGTCGCTTTACCTGGGCTTCCGAACCAGGGACGGGGTGTCTATCGAAACCCTCCATAATAGTAGCCCCCGATCAGACGAGATTTTGTCCCGGCTACAAAAATCAGGATTGGTAAGGGTTCTACAAAACCGGGCCTTGCCTACCCGTGAAGGATTTGCGGTAGCAGACCGCCTCCCGCTTTTGTTTTCAGAATGAGAATGCTTGCCAATTTCTAATCATCTGTGCAATACTTTTTATACCAAGAAAGTAATCCAGGTCGCCCCCATACTGCCTACCACCACAGGGAAAGGGAGTGGCCATAAGACGTTGGCTGGAGGACAAGATGATAAAAAAGATATTGATATACTTGGGAATTTTTGTTGGCTTTTTTCCAATATTCGATCATCCGGCGCGAGCGGCCAGTACCCCGTCGATAAGAGACGATACCCCAACAGCGATCAACCTTCCTATACCGCAACGCCCTCACGAAAGAAGCTATTTAGGACTTTCCGGGACAGGGCATTTCAATATCTCACAAATCAAGGCCCCGGTTGTAATTGTTGAAGTCTTCAGCATGTATTGCCCGCACTGTCAAAAAAATGCCCCCGAAGTAAATAAACTATATCGGATTATTGAAGATAATCCATATGTTAAAGATAAGATCAAATTAATTGGTATCGGGGCAGGGAATTCTTCTTACGAAGTCGAAGTATTCAGGAAAAAATATGACATCCCCTTTCCCCTTTTTGCGGATAAGGATTATTCTGTCCATAAGGCCCTGGGTGAGGTCAGAACTCCATATTTCATGGGGATCAAAAACAATAAAGACGGTACTTACAGGGTCTTCTATTCTAAAGTTGGCGGGGTTGAAAAGGCCGACGAATTCCTGGAGATGATGCTTAAATTATCCGGCTTGTAGCAGGAGGATTAATATGTCCGGTAAAAAAGAGACTCGGATCATACTCGTAATCGCATTTACCCTATTTTCGTTTATCTCGACGGCCTACGGGCTTTCGGGTGTGTACAAGGAGAATATTTACCAGGTCGGAGACTTAAAGCCGCGGGACAGCGTGCCCAAACTTAAGGTGGGCGACCCTGTCCCTGACTTTACCCTGCCGGCCGTCTCTGGAGGAAAGGTATCGCTCAGCTCCTACCGAGGGAAAAAGCACGTGGTCATCTCATTTGTTCCTGCTGCCTGGACGCCGATCTGCTCAGACCAGTGGCCCGGGTACAACATCATAAAAGATATTTTTGACCGAAACGATGCCGTACTTATTGGGATTACCGTAGATAATATACCCACGCTCTATGCATGGACCATACAGATGGGGGAGCTATGGTTCCCGGTTCTTTCCGATTTCTGGCCTCATGGAGAGGTAGCAGACAGGTATGGTGTACTGCGTTCTGACGGGGTTGCGGAAAGGGCTTTATTTATAACCGACAAGAAAGGCGTTATTCGCTATATAGACGTACATGATATCAATAAAAGGCCAGACCTCGAGGTCCTCATCCAGGAACTGGAAAAAATAAACCATGCCTATCCCCGGTAACCTGCTCACTACTGCTATGGCGGTCATGCCGCATAAAGATGTGGATCGGGCCCTTCAAATGGCCCTGTCTTTAGACGTGCCCTTTTGGCCTCAGCTTCCCCGCCTGAGCTACTATGAAGACATGTACGTCCAGGCCTCAGAGCACTTCCCGGGTATCGTGCTTGATCTGGAAAAACGCACCCTTCGTTTTTCTATGGAAAAATTTATAAATGAGTTTGAAGAGGCCATAGCCCATTTTGATGAGCCGGAATATTTCGATATCAGCGATACCTATTCACAGGTCTATAGCCGTTTTTTGGCCCTGGATCTATCAGATCGTCCGGCCATACGGGGGCAACTGGAAGGACCCATCAGTTTCGGGTTAAATGTACTGGATCAGGACAACCGCCCTATTCTTTTTAACGACACTATACGCCCGCTTATGCTCGAGATACTGGCCAAGCGGATAAACGCCCAGTTAAATCGCCTCAAAAAATTAAATGCGAATGCCTTTATGTTTGTGGACGAGCCGGGGCTACAGTTCATCTTCAGCGGCATGGCCGGCTATGGAGATGTGGCGGCAAAAGAAGATATGGAGACCTTTTTCTCCATGATGGAAAGACCCCGTGGCGTCCATCTGTGCGGCAACCCGGATTGGGACTTCTTATTAGGGCTGGAACTCGATGTGTTGTCGCTGGACACTTACTCTAACGGAGAAGTCTTTGTGTCTTATGCCCGTTCTATCCGTAGGTTCCTGGAGCGCGGCGGGTTCATTGTCTGGGGGATGGTGCCGGCCAATTTTGAGCCGTTTGAAAGAGAGAATCTTGATTCGCTTGAGGTGCGCCTCGCTGAACTATGGACTGCCCTCGTTAAGGCCGGTATCGACCGCGAATTTCTTCTGTCCCGGAGTATGCTCTCCCCGGCCACCTGCTGTCTTGTCAACCCGGATGTGGAAAAAACAGTGGAAAAAGCGTTTCGCATGATCCGTGAGCTATCCCGGCGGCTTCGTGCAACCTGATTGTATCCGGAATTCCACTACGCTTCACTCCGGATACAATCTTTATAGTTATGGATTGTCCTTCTGCGTGTGGCAGGTGAAGCATCCGGTAGTATTAGATCCCCCGCCTGCAATCATAGTTGTATAGTCCCACCTTAGCAGATCAGGGTAATTAGTGGCATGAGCCGCATGGCAGGAAAGACAGGTGACAACATCATCAGCAGTAACAGCAGATGACGGCGCACCATATACGCTTGTCCTGCCCACTGGGGCTCCCGGATTGTATGTTCTAAGCGAGACCGCGTATTCCCCCTCATTTTTTATGCGAATATCGGTCGGGTGCCTCTTAAATGGTGAGGAAGTGCCTCCTATCTCAGTCTGGTCATGAAATTGTCCATGGCATGTAGCACAGAATCCGCTTATAGTCTTATTAGGAGGCTGTACACCACCGGTAAGATGGCAAGTATTGGCACAACTCACATTCATGGGGGTGGTTGCCCCAAAGTACTCATTATGATCACCTGAACTCGCATTCTGCCACTTGGATGCACCTGTATTCTCAAGGCCTTTTACCCCCAACAGGAACCGATAACTGTTTGCTACCGTATCGGCAGTGTCACACACCCCATCTACATTCCCATGGTGAGCACCTTTTAAAGCGGCCACTCCAGTTCCAATGGCTTGGTAGCGGTTACCGTGGCAACCGATGTACCCCGCACAGGTGAGATTTGTATCCGTGATTATGGAACTGTGGCCGCTCGCTGGCATAAGGCCCGGGGCAGCATCCAGAACATCGTCAGAGTCAACTATGTCCTTTACATTATGCCCCTTGGCATCCGATGCGCCGCTACCCTTGGCGCCGAGGATATAGGCAAAATTCCCGCCTGCCAGGTCTGAGCCATCCGTATGGTAGACCTGAGGTATCCCGCTCCCGCCTATAGTTACAATCTTTTGCGCTCCACCATAACCATGGCAGCCCAGACACGTACCCCTAGTAAGTGCCGGAAGGGGGCTGGTACCTTTCCAGGGCTTGCCATCAGCACCATACGTAGCCATAGCTGAACCACCCTGGCTGTTGTGCATGGTATGGCAGTTGACACAGGGACCGGTGACTGCGGCAAGAGAGGTCACTGGAATGGATAGTATCAAGAAAAAAACCAGCGCCAGCGTAGCTGACAGCGCGGTCATCCCCTGAAGACTGTATTCCCGGCTAGATCGCAGTGCCGGATTATTTACCATTTCTCATACCTCCCGGATATTTCCACGCGGAAGCAGACTAAATTTTCATACCCTACTTTTGATGGTCTCGTAAAAAGTAGCATTCCCCCTCCCCTGGCGGGAGGGGATGAAGGGGAGGGGGAACGTAACCAGTTAAAAACATAGCTATTTTCACCCTCACCCCAACCCTCTCCCGTCGAGGGAGAGGGAGTCTAGGAGACTTTTTACGAGACCATCACTTTTAATGGCAGAATTTTCTTTTGTTCTCGTAGCACATGTAAGTTTCATTGTCTAGTAAAATTGAACAAAAGACACTAGCCGGATACCAAATTTCCACACTCTAACTTTGTTATATTTATCGGCATTTTTGGGCTAACTCTTTAATTTATGAGCCAAAGCCATTCCTTTCTATCCTGTCTTGCCAGACAAAAGCAAAAGTTGTGCCATAAACTACGTGATAATCTTAAATAAGAAAACTATCCGTTATATACGATGGTTATATTTTTACCCGGGATAGCGAAGGAGCATCAAGACAATAGAAAAAGAGAACCAAAATACC